>JAAXJP010000731.1 GCA_012269805.1 Rubrivirga sp. | reverse complement strand
CCCGAGACCGCCGCCGACCCGCTCGCCCACTACCCCGCCTGGGCCCGTGAGCTCGCCCGCCGCTACTTCACGAAGACGCTCAACCAGTTCATCCTGCACGGGAACGTCCGCGACCTCGTCCCGACGCTCGACGAGCGGGGCCAGCGGGCCTACGTCCCGCTCCGGGAGTTTCTCGCCGAGGACCTCTTCGCCGGCCGCGACGTCGTCGTGTTCTACGACCGCTCCGACGGGATCCACTTCGAGGACGCCGAGAGCCGGAAGGACTTCAACCGGGCGCTGAGCGGCTACGACACCATTTTCGGGACGGAGTACGCCAAAAAGCTGCCGAAGGACCCGGCCCGCGTCTTCGCCCTCCTCGACAACTACTTCCGCCTCCGGCTGGCCGACGGCAAGCGGATCGCGTGCGTCGTCGACTACGCCGAGACGGTCATCCCGATGTCCGAGGCCGCGAGCTACTCGTCGGAGGACCGCGCCGCGCTCGTGACGCTCCAGAAGTGGGCGCACGACCCGCTCCTGCTCCGGAGCGACTTCACCCTCGCGCTCATCGCGGAGAACCTCAACGACCTCTCGCGCGCCTTTATCCAGAGCCCGTACAACGCCGAGCTCGAGATCACCTTCCCCGAGATGGACGAGCGCCAGGGGTTCGTGGCGTGGTTCCTCGGGCAGCAGCGGGATGGGCGCGCCCGCTTCGACAAGCTCTCGTCGGTCGAGGACCTCACGCTGGCCCAGAACACGGCCGGCCTCGGGTACGTCCAGCTCCGGACCATCCTCGCCGACGTCCTCGAGAACGAGCGGCCGCTCACGTTCGAGTCCCTCAGCGAGAAGAAGAAGGAGCTCATCGAGGCCGAGGCCTACGGGCTCTTGGAGTTCGTCGAGACCGACTACACCCTCGACATGGTCGCCGGGCACACGGAGGCGAAGCAGCACCTCCGCGCCGCCGCCGAGGCCATCAAGGCCGGCCGGCCCGACGTCATGCCGATGGGCTACCTCGTGGCCGGGCCGGTCGGGACGGGGAAGACGTTCCTCGTGACCACGTTCGCCGGCGAGATCGGCATCCCGATGGTCAAGCTCAAAAACTTCCGCTCGCAGTGGCAGGGCGTGACCGAGGGCAACCTCGAGAAGATCCTGACCCTCCTTCGGGCCATGAACCCCGTCGCCGTCATGATCGACGAGGCCGACGCCGCGCTCGGCGACCGCAACGCCCAAGGGGACTCCGGCGTGTCGAGCCGCGTGTTCGGCCAGATCGCGCAGGCCATGTCCGACACGCTGTTCCGCGGCAAGATCATCTGGTTCCTCGTGACGGCCCGGCCGGACCTCATGCCGGTCGACCTCAAGCGCCAGGGCCGCGCCGAGGAGCACCTCGGCCTGTTCTATCCCTCGACCCGCGAGGACCGCGAGGAGCTCCTCCGCGTGATGATGAAGAAGACGGGCGTCGAGGTCGACATGTCGGACGTGCCCGATGCCCTCCTCGACGGCGAGCGGACCTACTCCGGCGCCGACATGGAGGCGCTCCTCACGCGGGCCAAGTTCCGCGCGGCGACCCACGCCTTCGACGAGGAGCCCACCCCTGGCGGGCCCGCCCCGAGTGGCGACGGCGTCGCGACCGAGGCGCCGGCCCCGCCCGAGACCTCAGCGGAGGACACGAGCGAGACCCGAATCGACCGAGAGACCCTCCAGGCCGTCGTCGACGACTTCGTCCCCCCCTCCTACCCGCTCCAGGTGGAGCTTCAGACGCTCGTGGCCGTGATGGAGTGCACCAGCCGCTCGATGCTCCCCGAACGGTTCCGCTCGCTCGACCGGGAGGCGACCGTGCGGCGAGTGGGGGAGCTCAAGCGGCTGGTGGGAGACCGGTAGGGCGCCTTACTTCTTGCTCGTGTAGGCCTTGTACATCTTCTGGTACAGGTCGTACGAGATCAGGACGGCCTCGGGGTCGTTGTTCTTCTGAATCATGATGCCGGTCTTCAGACCTTTGGCCTGGTCGATAAGCGCCGACGTCTTGGAGCGGAGCTCCGTCACCGTGGCGATCGCCTCGATGCCCTGTGTGCTGTACATCCGAGTGGGGGGAGGAAGGTGGTAGTGCGTGCCGGCGCTGGAGTGGTGGGCGCGGCCCGCGTAAAATACAGAAAACCCGCTGTTCGACCGTTCTATTACCTATCCATGTATCTGGCCCGCGTCTCTGGCACCGTCGTCGCAACCCAAAAGTTGGGGCCCCTCGCGGGTCAGCGGCTCCTTGTGGTTCGAAAGATCGGCCTCGGGGGCGAGGCGCTGGGGGCGACCGAGGACGTCGCCCTCGACCCCGGCCTCGACGCGGGCCTCGACGACGTCGTGCTCGTGGCCAAAGAGGGCGCCGTCGTCGCGACGCTCCTCGACGGCGACCGCGACGGGCTCCCGACGCCGGCCAACGTGGTCATCGTCGCTGTCGTCGACGAGTGGTCGGTCGCTGGAGAGGGGGCGAGCCGCTAGCAGCGGAGGCCCCACCCCGGCACTAAGGCGGGGCAGGTCGGGCGGCGAGCCGGCCCGCGGTGCCCTGACTCACCCCCTCTTCAAGGCCCCCGGGAGACCCCGTGCGGCGACTCAGGGTATTCTCCTTCCCCCCTCTCCTCCCCTCTGACCATGGCGAACGCACCCTACGACGTCCTCGTGATCGGCTCCGGGCCCGGCGGCTACGAGGCCGCCATCCGAGCCTCCCAACTCGGGCTCAAGACGGCCATCGTCGAGAAGAACAAGCTCGGCGGTGTCTGCCTCAACATCGGGTGCGTCCCGACGAAGGCGCTCCTCAAGTCGGCCGAGATCGCGAGCCAGCTCTCGCACATCGCCGACTACGGCTTCACGGGCGACAGCTCGGCGGTGAGCCCCGATTTCGCGGCCGTGGTGAAGCGCTCGCGAGGCGTCGCCGACAAGATGAACAAGGGCGTCCAGTTCCTCATGAAGAAGAACAAGATCGACGTCCACATGGGCAAGGCGACGCTCCTCGGCGGCGGGAAGGTGTCCGTCGAGCCCTCGGAGACGATGGACGGCGAGACGGTCGGCCAGAGCGAGGAGATCGAGGCCAAGCACATCGTGATCGCGACCGGCGCCCGCGCCCGCGAGATCCCGACCCTCCCGGTCGACCACGAGAAGATCCTCGACTACAAGAGCGCCATGCTCCAGACCGAGCGGCCCGGCTCGATGCTGATCGTCGGCGCCGGCGCGATCGGGGTCGAGTTCGCCTACGTCTACCACCACATGGGCACCGAGGTCACGGTCGTCGAGCTCCAGGACCGCCTCGTCCCGGTCGAGGACGCCGACGTCTCGAAAGAGCTCGGGCGGGCCTACAAGAAGATGGGGATCGGCGTGATGACCGGCGCCCAGGTCACGAACGTCGACACCTCCGGCGCGAAGTGCGTCGTCACGATCCAGACCCCGAAGGGCGACCAGACGGTCGAGGTCGACCAGGTGCTCTCGGCCGTCGGCGTCGTCGGGAACGTGGAGGGCTTCGGGCTCGACGAGGTCGGCGTCGAGCACGAGCGCGGCGCGATCAAGGTCGACTCGATGTACCACACGAACGTCGACGGGCTCTACGCCATCGGCGATGTGGTCGGCGGGCCGTGGCTGGCGCACGTGGCGAGCCACGAGGGGATCGTCTGCGTCGAGAACATCGCCCATAAGGAGGGCAAGCTCGACAAGGCCCCGCACGCCGTCGACTACCTCAACGTGCCGGGCTGCACGTACTGCCTCCCACAGATCGGCTCGGTCGGCTATACGGAGGAGAAGGCGAAGGAGGCCGGCTTCGAGGTCCTCACGGGCAAGTTCCCGTTCTCGGCCAACGGCAAGGCCACGGCGATCGGCGACAACCGCGGGTTCGTGAAGGTCGTCGTCGACGCGAAGTACGGCGAGGTCCTCGGGGCCCACATCATCGGCCACGACGCGACCGAGATGATCGCCGAGATCGTGACGGCGCGGGCGCTCGAGACGACGGCCCACGAGGTCATGCACGCCATGCACCCGCACCCGACCCTCTCGGAGGCGGTCATGGAGGCGTTCAAGGACTGCTACGGCGAGTCGATCAACATGTAGATCGGGACCGCGGCCTCACGCCGCGGACCTCCGGTCTCTTTTCCGCCCCGCTGGTGCTCGTCGCCGGCGGGGCGGTCTCGTCTCCGGCCGCCTCGGGACGCGGCCGAGGCGGGTGGGTCAACTGTGGGCCGCGAGCCAGTCGGCGTCGAGGGCGGTCAGGAGATCGCGGAGGCCGCCGTGCCACAAGTCGCGCGTGCCGTCGGCCTCGCGGCGCATCCAGAAGCCGTAGGCCGCGTTGCCCACGTAGATGGCCGTGTACTCGTTGCTGAGGCGGAGGCCGAGGTCGGGGAGGAGCGCCCGGCTCTCGTCGTTGAAGGCGGTCACGGAGAAGCCTGGGCCGTAGGCCGGCACCGAGGCGTCGGCGGACGGCGGGGCGCCGCGGAGGTAGGCCGCGTAGTCGGCGAGCGGGCCGGCGGGGAGCGACGCCGGGTAGCCCTTCCCGACGAGGTCGCGGTGGGTCAGCCAGTACATCCGGGCGACCTGCCGGACGTGCCGGTCGTAAACGGGCTGCGCCACCGGTCGGGCCGCGCCCTCGGGGATCGCGTTGCCCACGGCCCACCGGACGAACGCGAGGTCGTAGCGGCCGAACCGCGGCTCCGCCGTCGAGGCAAAGTCGAACGCGACGCCCTCTGCCGTGACCCTGTGCGGGCCGCTGCGGAACGGCACGACCGGCGCGCGGCCGACCACCGCGGGGAGCGGCAAGGCCGCCGAGACGGCGCAGGCCAGCCCGCGGACGCCGAAGTCCGGGTTGTAAGTCTCGAACCGGTCGAGGCACCTCTCGTACCCCTCTCCGACGGCCGGGACGCCCTCGCCGACGGCCGCCCACAGGTCGACGAGCGCGTCGCCGGAGCCTGCAGGGACCGACCCGCCAGCGGGCGGACCGGCGCAGCCGATGACCAGGAGGAGCGACAGGGCCGGGGCGAGGCGGGACATGGTGGAGCACGTGCGGGACGGGAGACTACCACGCCGGCATCGAACTCCACCCCGCCCCGCACGTTCGACGCGCTCCCCTCCTCCCTTCCCTCTCTCCCATGTCCTCCGTCTCCCCCGAACAGCGCCAGGAGCGCATCGAGAAGCTCGCCGACCTGATCGACGACATCCGGATCTGCATGCTCACGACCGTCGATACCGACGGGAAGCCGTGGTCGCGCCCGATGGCCGTCCAAGAAGTCGCCTTCGGCGGCGACCTGTGGTTCTTCACCCGCGACGACTCCGAGAAAGTCGAGCACGTCGAGCGGAACCGGAAGGTCGGCGTGGCCTTTGCCCATCCCGGCCGCCAGGACTACGTCACGATGGCCGGCACCGCGATCGTGGTCAAGGACAAGGCCAAGGCCGAGGAGATGTGGTCGAAGCCGCTCGAGGCATGGTTCCCCAAGGGCCTCGACGACCCCCACCTCCGGCTCCTGAAGGTCCAGGTCGAGCGGGCCGAGTACTGGGACTCCCCGTCGAGCCCGGTCGTCTACGCCCTCGGGTTCGTCAAGTCGAAGCTCACCGGCGAGCCGGCCCGCGACCTCGGCGAGAACGAGAAAGTCGACCTCGAATAGCGCCGACCGATGGGCTCCTCCCCTGCCGAACGGCTCCGCCAGTCATGGGAGGCCAACGCGGACGCCTGGACAAAGGCTGTCCGCGACGGCGCGATCCCGAGCCGCCGGGCCGGCACCGACACCGCCGCCGTCGAGGCGACGCTGATGCGGCTCCCTCCCGGCGGGCGAGTCCTCGACGTCGGTTGCGGCGAGGGCTGGCTCAGCCGGGCACTGACCGCGCGTGGCGCCGCGGTCCATGGCGTCGACGGTAGCGCCGGTCTGATCGAGGCCGCCCGCGAAGCCGGAGGCTCGTTCGACGTCGTCTCCTACGCCAACGCCGAGGTGGACCCCGCCCGCCTCGGCGGCCCGTTCGACGCGGCCGTGTTCAACTTCGCGCTCCTCGACGAGTCGGTCACCGGCGTCCTCCGCGCCGCCGCGTCGCGGCTCGACGTTGGGGGTCGCGCGATCCTGCAGACCGTCCATCCCGTGACCGTCGAGCCGCCCTACACCGACGGCTGGCGACGGGAGTCGTTCGCCGGAATCGCTGGGGGCTTCGAACCAATGCCGTGGTACTTTCGCACGCTCGCCTCGTGGGTCCGGGCGCTCGAGGCTGCCGGGCTCCGGGTTGCCGAGATCGTCGAGCCGGCGGCCCCCGGCACCGGCCGACCGCTGTCGCTGATCCTGATCGCCGAGCCCCACTGAGCAGGCCCGCCTCGACGCCGAGGCGGGGCTACTCCGCGTCGGCGCGCTCGGCCTCGACGAACGACCACAGCCGCTCCTTGAGCCGGTCGAGGCCGGTCCGGGCGACGGCCGAGACCGGGACCACCTCCGCGTCGTCGGGGAACGTGGCGCGGGCCTGCGCGACCCACTCGTCGGCGAGGTCCGGCCCGACGATGTCCATCTTGGTCAGGGCCACGAGCCGCGGCTTCGCCATGAGGTGCGGGCTGAACGCCTCGAGTTCGTCGAGGAGCGTCTGGTACCGCGCGCCCGGGTCCTCGGCGTCGGCGGCCACGCAGAACAGGAGGACCGCGTTGCGCTCGACGTGCTTGAGAAACTGGTGGCCGAGCCCGCGGCCCTCGGACGCGCCCTCGATGAGGCCCGGGATGTCGGCCACGACGAACGAGCGCCAGTCGCCGAGGTAGACCATCCCGAGGTTCGGCTCGAGCGTCGTAAACGGGTAGTCGGCGATCTTCGGCTTCGCGGCGCTGAGCGAGCTGACGAGCGTGCTCTTGCCGGCGTTCGGGAAGCCGACGAGGCCGACGTCGGCGAGCAGCTTGAGCTCGAGGATCACGTCGCGCTCCTCGCCGGGCTCGCCGGGCTGGGCATAGCGCGGGGCCTGGTTCGTCGAGCTCTTAAAGTGCGTGTTGCCGAGCCCGCCGCGCCCGCCCTGGGCGAGCACCACCCGGTCGCCCTCGTCGACGATGTCGCCCAGGACCTCGCCGGTCTCGGCGTCTTTGACGGTCGAGCCCAGCGGCACGCGGAGCACGATGTCGTCGCCGGCCTTGCCGCTCTTGCCCTGACCGCCGCCGGGCTCGCCATGCGGCGCGAAGTGGTGCCGGTTGTAGCGGAGGTCGAGGAGGGTGTAGAGCGACGGGTCGCCCGTGACGATCACGGACCCGCCCTGGCCC
>JAAXJP010000746.1 GCA_012269805.1 Rubrivirga sp. | reverse complement strand
GAACGCGGCCGACGGCGAGGCCTACGCCGCCCCCTTCGCCGCCGACGCCGACTTCGTCGACATCCGCGGGGGCCACCACCAGGGGCGTGACGTGATCGCCAGGGGCCACCAGGGGATCTTCGACTCGATCTACCGGGGGAGCCGGGTGTCGATGGCCGTCGCGGACGCCCGCGCCGTCGCCGACGGCGTCGTGGTGGCCCGCGTCGCGTCGACGCTGGAGGCGCCGTCGGGCCCGCTCGCGGGCCGCCACGCCTCGGCGATGACCCTCGTCCTCACGCGGGCCGACAGCGGGTGGGAGATCGCCTCGGCCCACAACACGCTCGTCGCGCCCCCGGGCGGCGGCCGCCCGTAGCCGTGTCGGACCCGACCCCCGCCCAGTCGGCCCTCGCGCTCGTCGGCGTCGGCGCGTTCGTGCTCGCCGTCGGGGCCGCCGGGCTCTGGGCCGCCGTCAGCCTCGCCGGAGCGGGCGGCGCGTCGTGCTTTCCGATCGCGAGGTTATCGGCGGAGCCCGGACCGAGGATTGTGTCACACGCACCACGCTTACCTGGCAAGGCCCCCTCCCCGACTGAACCCCTGCGCTACTTCGCCCTCGTGACGGCGCTCCTCACCCGCCGGCGCTTGCCCAGCCGCGCCAAGACCCGCGAACGGGACCGTCTCCGCCAGCGGGAGCGCATCGACGCCCAAGGCACCGCCTACTCACCGGCCTCGGACAGCGGCGGGCACTAGCGCCCGGAAGGGCCACCCCATTACGTCGCCTGCCTCGTCGTACTGGGGCCCGCAGATGTCGCGGAGGGCGACCAGCGCGCCAACCCTGGGAGCTGTACGATCTGCCTAGGGGGGCGGTTACGCTCACGAGCGGCGTGCTCAGCTAGCACTCGACCCAAGGGAGCGCAGCGATCAGTCTCGCCTACGCCGGCGTCGAGGCGTTCGTCGGGCCCACCAAGCTCGAGCTACCCTGGGGCCCCCGCAACCACGCGGTCTCGCCGCCGTGGGTGCAGGAGAAGCTCGAGGCCCTGGGCCGCGCGCCCAGGCCGGGCCTCCCGGCCGCGACCGTCTGCGGGCCTATGTGGCCTGGAGGGTGCGACGTGGGGGCGGTGATCGGCGCACAGGATGTGTCGGTCGTGGCGCCGGTCGGCTGGCCCCAACGATGGCGCACGCGGGTCTATAACGCGCGGCAGCGCCCGGACGAGGCGCGAGGCCACGCCGCCAGCCACGAGGGCTAGCCCCTCGGCCCGGTCGGACACTCAGAGCATGGCCTCGACCGCGACGGCCCCCACCCCCGGGTCGGCTTCGAGGACGTACCGCTCGACGGCGGGCGCGCCGGCTGAGGACTTCGAACGGTGGTTGCCAGATCTCCCACGTACCGAACGCGCACGAGACCCTCACGACGGTCCGGTCGCCGGCCCCGACGCCGACTGCGAACGCCCGCTCTCCAAAACCCTCCACGAAACCGGCTCAGCGGGCGTCGTCGAGCGCGAACACGAACACGGTCGACGACCCGCCCGGGCGCTGCCAGAACGGCGTCATCGCGCCCGAGGTCACGGCCACGTACTGGCGCCCGTCGAGGACGTACGTCGCGATCCCGCCGGCCACGGCCCCGCCCGTGTGGAACCGGTAGAGCACGTCGCCGGAGTCGTCGTCGAGGACGAGGAAGTCGCCCGAGGTCTCGCCCGTGAACACCACGCCGCCGGCCGTCGAGACGGCGGGGGCCACCATGGGCGCGTCGGAGGCGTACCGCCAGCGGACCGCGCCCGTCACCGCGTCGAGCGCCGTCAGCCAGCCGCGCGCGTCGGTCGCGCTCCCGAACTCGATCCGGCCGCCCATGTGCGGCCCCATCCAGCCGGCGGGGTCGCCACCGCCGGCGTACGTCATGCACCAGTCGACGGCGGGGGCGTAGAGGAGCCCGCTCCGGGGGCTGTAGCCGAGGCCGTTCCACTGGACGCCGCCGAGGATCCCAGGACACACGCGGACACCCCCCTCGGGCGGGACGACCGTCTCGTTCTCCATCGTCGTGACCGGCACGGCGTAGAGCTGCTGGCGCGTCTCGCGGTCGAGCACGCGGACCACGCCGTCCTTGCCCGCCGTGGCCACGAGCGGGCGGACCTCGCCGTCGACGTCGGCTGTGAACAGCGGGCCTGGCGAGGTCACCCCGCGGTCGAGCGCGTCGCCGGCCACGAGTTGGTGGTGCCACGCGAGCGCGCCCGTCGCGGCGTCGAGGACGAGGAGGCTGTTGGTGTAGAGGTTCTCGCCGGGCCGCCCGCGCCGGTCGAACGCCGGGGCGGGGTTGGCGGTCCCCACATAGAGGTGGCGGGCCTCGGCGTCCATCGCGATAGGGGTCCACACGCCGCCGCCGCCGTGGACGAGGCCGCCCGGGCCGCCCCACGTGGCCGCCTCTGCCGCGTCGTCAGCTGGGACTATGTCGAACCGCCACACGGGCGCGCCGTCGTCGAGGCGGAAGGCACCGATCCACCCGCGGATCCCCGACTCGCTCCCGGCCACGCCGATCACGGCGAGGCTGTCGACCACGAGCGGGGGCATGTTGAACTTCTCGCCGCGGGTGGGGTCGGCGTGCTGGCGCTCCCAGCGGACGGCGCCCGTGGCGGCGTCGAGTGCGAAGAGGCGGCCGTCGGCGGTCCCCCAGACGAGCGTTCCCCCCTTGAGCGCGAGCCCGCGGTTGGCCTGCGCGTACGCCTCCCGGTCGGGGTCCCAGGACTGGCGCCAGCGCTCGCGGCACGTCCGCGCGTCGATGGCGACGGCGTCGTGCCGCGTCGTGAGGTACATCACGCCGTCGTAGACGAGCGGGTTGGTGTGGAAGGCGCGGACGTCGCCGGCCTGGAACGCGCAGACCGGCCGGAGCCGGTGGGCGTTGGCGGGCGTGACCTCGACGGCCGGGGCGTGCCGGGCGAGCGAGTAGTCGCCGGCGGCGTAGAGCCAGTCTCGGGCGTTGGCGGCCGCCGCGTCGAGCTGGGTCTGCGTCGGGCCGACGACGGAGGCCGCGGCGTCCTCGCCGCGGTGGTCGAACAAGGCGCGGGCGTCCGTTTGCTGCGCCTCCGCGAGTGGGGCGAGGCCGAGGAGCGCTACGGCGAGAGTGAGGAGAGAGAGCCCCATGGTCAGGGAGGCAACAACGAGGGCGACGGCCTGCGCGGTCAGGCCGCCGCGGAGAAGACGATCTCGTAGACCCGCGGCTTCGGTCCGAAGGGCGTGATGGCCGGCCGGATCCGGCCCTGTGCCTCGTCGTCGGCTCGGAAGGTGTCGAACGCCTCCCGGCTCTCCCATTGGAAGTAGTTGAGGACCTTCTCGCCGTCCGTGCTCAGGTGGAGGTGGGAGGCGAGGAAGCCGGGCTGGTGGCGGACGATGTCGGTCACGAGTCCCTGGATCGTCTCGCTCAGCTCGCGCTGGCGGTCGGGCTCGGTGTCGAACTCGAAGATGACCGTGAGCACGTCGCGGTCGCGGCCGATGGTCGAGTGGGCCATAGCGGCGGTCTGGGTGTGAGGTGTCGAGGAGGATACGGGGCGGCGTCTGAACGGCGAAACGGGACCCAGGGCAGCGGTTCGGGCGCCGTGCCATATCCTTTTCTGACCCCAGTCGCTCCGGGATGCCCACGCTCGCGATGCTGCCCTCACCCCGTCCTCTCTGCCTCTCGGTCCTCCTGGCCGCCGTGCTCGCGCCGCTCGCGGCGGCCCAGCCCGCGGATGAGGTGGGGCGCCTCGTCCCGGTTAATGGGGCCGAGCTCTACGTCAGAGAGCACGGCGACGGCGAGCCGCTCCTGCTCCTCCACGCGTTCGGGGGGGCCGGCGACAACTGGGCCCCCTACGTGCCGGCGTTCGCCGAGCGCTACCGTGTGATCGTCCCCGACCTCCGCGGCCACGGGCGCTCCACGAACCCCGACACCACGACCGCGTGGCGGATCGACACGGCCGCGCGCGACATCGTGGCCCTCCTCGACGCGCTCGGTCTCGACCGCGTCCGCGCCGTCGGGGGCAGCGTCGGGGCCGTCCTCCTCCTCAGTGCGGCGGCCCTTACGCCGGAGCGGTTCGAGGCCGTCGTGATCGTGGGGGGCACCCCGTACCGGAGCCCGGCTACGCGGGCCTGGATCGACACGTACGCCCCCCGGCCCGGGGCCGCGCCCGACAGCGCCTCGGTCGCGAGGCACGGGGCGGCCAAGGCCGCCCGGCTCGACCGCCAGTTCCGCGCGCTCGCCTCGACCTACGGCGACCACCACCTCACGCCCGACCTGCTCGGCCGCGTCACGGCCCGAGCCCTCATCGTCCACGGCGACGACGACGCCCTCGTCCCGGTGGAGCTGGCGTGGGACATGTCCCGCGCCATTCCCGGCGCACAGCTCTGGGTCGTCCCAGGCGGCGGGCACGTCCCGTACCGCGACCCGCTCGGCGCCGACGACTTCTCGCGGCGCGTGCTCGCCTTCCTCAGTGGCGAGTAAGGTCCGTGGGCGTCGGCCGCGCGGAGGCGCTCACGCGGTTCCGCCGACCTCATGCGACGGGGGGCCGCTCCCTGTGCTCTCCAGCGCTCACGGCGTAGTCCGCCCGCTCCGCGAGGTACCGCGACGGCGGTCGGCCCACGAGCGCCTTGAACTCCCGTGTAAAGTGGGCCTGGTCGGCGTACCCCGCCGCGTACGCCACGTCGGCCAGCGTCCGGAACGCCCCGCCCGCGAGCATCGCGTGGGCTCGGTTCATCCGGACCACCCGCATATACCGCTTCGGGCTCACCCCGTGCGCCTCCCGGAACGCCCGCTCCAGCTGGCGGCGGCTCACGCCGAGCCCGTCCGCCAGCGCGCCGACGTCGAGCGTGCCCCCCGTCGCGAGGATCTGTCGCTCAGCGCGGTCGAGGTAGGTCGCCTCGCAGTCTGCTGCGAGCCCTTCCAGGAATCGCTCGACGACACGGAGACGCCCCCCCACCGTCGTCTCGTCGCGGACGCGAGCGGCGACCTCGGCGAAGCGGGCCCCGACCACGGCCTCGAGGTCCTCGTGCGAACCGGCCAGTTCGCCGAGCGGGACCCCGAACAGCGACCGGAACCCGGCCGGCCGGAACCGGACCGCGAACACCTCGACGGCATCGCTGAACCGGACTTCGTATGGCGCGTCGTGGACGCCGATCAGCGTCACGTCCGGAGACTGGCCCCACCCTCCGGTCGCGGGCGTGCCGGCCCCCATGAGATCGCAGTGGTGGTCCGTCAGGTGGATGATGCACTCGATGTGCCCGCTCGGCACGACGCGCTGGGCCAGGCCCCCACCGCGGCCGTCGAACCGCCCCGCCCAGAACCGCTGCACGTGGGGGCGCAGGGGCTGGACGGGGCGGAACTCCTGGAGGTCGACGGCCATGGCGGGTTCGACGGGCCGATCACGATACGGATGGGGACGCGAAGGCCGAGGGGGCTAGGCCGGCGCCCCCTCCGTCATCGCCTTCGTTCCGACGACCGCCATCCGGTCCGGGCCCCACCCGTGGTCGAACGTGGCCACGATGTGGTTGGCCCCGCCGAACACGCCGAGTACGCGGGCCGTCCCGTCGCCGACGTTCGTGACGTCGTGGGGAACCATCGTGGGGACGACCAAGAGCGTCCCGGCTCCGGCCTCGACCGTCTCGTCGCCGACCGACGCCCGGACCTCACCGTCGAGGACGACGAGGATCTCCTCCGCGCTGTCGGTGTGGCGGCCGACGTTTTTGCCGGGGGCGAGTTCGAAGTAGACGGTCGCCGTGTCCTCGGTCCCGTGGGCGCCTAGGAGCGGGAACGTCACGCGGCACGCTTGGCGAGTGTCGTCGGGGGCGGCCATGTCCATGAGGTCGAGGTCGTGGAGGTTGGCGGTCAGCATCGTAGGGGAGGGGTGTGGACCGCCAACGTAGGCGGGGCCCCCGGCTCAGATCTTGCACGAATGCGACATCCCCCATAGGCTTCCGCAGCCGCACCGCGCGTCCGCACCGGCTCCGACCGGACGCGCAACGGCCGTCCCCTAGCCCGGTCGGCCGTCGGCTCCGCTTGTCCGTCACCTTGTAGTCGAGGACGTGGTCGACGTACGGGGCCTCCTGCCGGACGAACGGCACGTCGCAGAGTCCGCAGTCGAGGAAGAGGGCGAGCCGGGCGTCCGCCCTGCGCCTCCGCCGACCCGGCCCCGTGCCGAGATGCTCCGACGGATCGCACCGGACGGCGGATCGCACCGGACGGCGGATCGCACCGGACGGCGGATCGCACCGGACGGCGGATCGCACCGGACGGCCAGGTCCGCGGCGGTCCGCCAGCCCGACAGGGCCGTCCGCTTCCGCCGGGGCGCTCCCCCCTTCCGACTCACCGACCGGTTTGCCTAGGGCAGCAGATTTCCGACCGCCCAACGCAGCCCACGAACGCCGTTTTTCATCAGCAAGCCCAGAGCAGACCGTCCCCCTCGAAACTCCTGCCACCTCCACGCCAATAGGGGGCCCGACCCCCTACCCCCGGGAGTTGGGGCCTCCTCGCACTTGGGCTTTTCCAGCACGCTCAGCCGCTGGCGCTCGTCCTGGCCGTGTCCGCCGCGATGTCGTCGGCGCGGCGGTCGAGGGCGAGGACGCCGTCGGTGATCGACTGCCGGAACGGGGGGAACTGTGCGTCGGAGGTGTCGGCGTAGGCGCCGAGGCGAGCGCTCAACCGCTCCCGATCGGCGGCGAGCGAGTCGACGGCGCGGAGCCGGCGCCCCGTCGTGTCGGCCGCGGCTGCCCTGCGGAACGCGGCGATCCGGACGTCGAGGTCACCAAGGCCCCGCACGGCGGCGGCGCGGAGCGCGTCGTAGGTCGGCGCCGCGTCGTACCGAGCGCGACGGACGGCCTCCGACAGCTGGCTGGCCTGGGCGCGGACGGCCGTCTGGACCGAGTCGAACTGGACGGGCGGGACAGGTCGGAGGCTGTCGATCCGGACCTGGAGCCGGCGCCGGTCGGCCCGGAGGCGATCGAGGACCGGGGCGTAGGCCACCTGCGCGACCGAGTCAGACGCGGCGGCCTCGGCCTCAAGGCGAGCGAGGTCGGCGTCGAGCCCGAGCGTCTCTTGAAACACCTCGGCCCGGAACCGCTCGACATCGGCCTCGGGCACGGCGACGGTCGCCGCCGGGTCGGCGGGCTCGTCGTCGCAACCGAGGGCGAGGACCGCGAGGAGGGGGCAGAGCAAAAAGAGCGTACGCACGGGGGGACGAGGGGGCGACAGGGCTCGGGCGGCCCATCGGCTGCGAGGGGC
>JAAXJP010000290.1 GCA_012269805.1 Rubrivirga sp. | reverse complement strand
ACGGGTCGTCAGGCCGATGCCGGTGGGGACGCGGGCGAGCGCCGTCACGACCCGCTCGCCCTCGAAGTCGAAGGCGAGGAGGAACCGCCGCGACCCGTCGGCCGCGGCCGTGAGCTCCGTCACCGTCGGCTCGCCGTCCGTGGCGTTGATCCCGGTCGCCAACGCCGCCTCGGTCTCGGCGGCCGTCGGCGGGGCGAACAGCTCGGTCAGGTTGACGCCCGCGACGACCTCGTCGTCGGGCGGCCCGGGCGTCTCGCAGTCGGGGTCGAGGGCCGGGACGCACGCGGACACGGGCGGCGTCTCGCTGCACCCGGCGAAGAGCGCGAGGAGGCCCAACATGGGGAGGGGAGCGCGGCCGAGGACCATGGCAGAGGCGGGCGAAAGGGCGGGAATGGAGGGGCCGGCGCGGCGGTGCCCGGAGCCCTCTCCGGCGAAGATCCACAACATCCCACCGAGCCGCAGCGTATACATCAGCGGACCCGAAATACGTCGCCGGCGGGGCTCCAGGATCCGAGCCGCGTCGGCCATCGAACCGACCGCATGGCCACGCCCATCTACCTCGACTACAACGCGACGACGCCCGTCGACCCCCGCGTGCTCGACGCGATGCTCCCGTTCTTCGGCGAGCACTTCGGAAACGCTTCCAGCGAGCACGCCTTCGGCTGGGCGGCGGACGAGGCCGTCAAGCAGGCCCGCGAGCGGACCGCCAAGCTCATCGGCGCCACGCCGCGGACGATGTTCTTCACGAGCGGGGCGACCGAGTCGATCTCGCTCGCCATCCGCGGGGCCGGCGACGTCTACGGCGGCCGGCGGCACCGGATCGTGACCGTCCAGACCGAGCACCGCGCCGTGCTGGCGACGTGCGAGGCTATGGAGCGCGAGGGGTTCGAGACGACCTACCTCCCGGTCGACGCCACCGGCCTCGTCGACCTCGACGCGCTCGAGGCCGCGCTCAACGACGAGACGTTCCTGGTGAGCGTGATGTGGGCCAACAACGAGACCGGCGTGATCCAGCCGATCGCGGAGATCGCCGAGCGGGCCCACGCGGCCGGCGCCGTCATGATGTCCGACGCCACGCAGGCCGTCGGCAAACTCCCGGTCTCGGTCAACCACGACGGTGTGGACCTCCTCGCGCTCTCGGGACACAAGCTGTACGGGCCGAAGGGCGTCGGCGCGCTGTACGTCCGCCAGCGGGGACCGCGCGTAAAGCTCCGCCCGCAGGTGACCGGCGGCGGCCAGGAGGGCGGGCTCCGCGGCGGCACGCTCAACGTGCCTGGGATCGTCGGGCTGGGGATGGCCGCCCACCTCGCCCGCCGGGAGCAGGACGCCGAGGCCGAGCGGCTGGAGGCGCTTCGTGACCGGTTCGAAACGGCCGTCTGCGACGCCGTCCCCGGTACCGTCGTCAACGCCGCCGGCGCGCCGCGCCTGCCGAACACGACGAGCCTCCGCTTCGAGGGTGCCCGCGCCGCGCAGCTCCTCCCGGTGATGCACGGGGTCGCCGCGTCGAACGGCTCGGCCTGCCACGCCCACACCGACGAGCCGAGCCACGTCCTCCGCGCGATGGGGCTGACGGAGGAGCAGGCCCGCGCGTCGGTCCGCTTCAGCCTGGGCCGCCCGACGACCGAGGCCGAGGTGGACGCGGCCGTCGGGCGCGTCGCCGAGGCCGTCCACACCGTCCGCCGCCGCGCCGCCGCGTAAGAGGGCCGGGGCTCGGGGGCTCAGAGACCCGAGGGCCCGCGCCGGCCCCACCTCGCCGAACCCGTACCCCCTATGGAGATCACGAACCGCGTCGCCGAGAGCGCCATCGAGACGCTCGACCTCGCCGCGCTCGCCCCGCCCGCGCCCGCCGCGTTCGACCTCGAGCCGCACCTCTACCGCGGCCTAGTCCTCCGCGAGCGCGAGTTCCGCCAGTCGCTCAAGGAGACCGACTGGAGCCTGTACGAGGGCGCCGACGTCGCCGTGTTCTGCTCGGCCGACGCGCTCGTCCCGACGTGGGCCTACATGCTCGTGGCCGCCCGCCTCGACGGGGTCGCGGGCTCGGTCGCGGCCGGGACGCCCGCCGAGGTCCGTCAGGCCGGGCTGATGGCGGCGCTCCGCGACCTCGACTGGTCGCAGTACGAAGGCAAGCCGGTCGTGCTCAAGGGCTGCGGCAACGACCTCGTCCCGCTCGACGCCTTCGTGCAGGCGACGCGCCGGCTCCAGGGCGTCGCGTCGAAGATCATGTACGGGGAGGCGTGCTCGGCCGTGCCCGTCTGGCGGAAGCCGTCGGCGGCGCCCGCGGGGCGCGCGGCGGCGAAGCCCGCGGGCGTCAAGCCGGCCGGGCTGCCGACGGCGAAGCCGGCCGGACCTCCGAAAGCGACGAAGCCGGCAGGTCCTCCACGATAGCCCTGCGGGCACGTGGAGGTTGTTGTGTCGTGTTCGAGTGTGAACACTGGCATCGATGCGCGCCTTTCTGCTCGGAGTCCTCTTTGCGGTCGCCTCCATGCCTGTGCGGGGGCAGGGAACGGCCGAGCGTCCACCGGACGCCCGCCCTCTCGCAGACGACCTCGCCGGCGCGTGGGAGATGGTCGAGTGGGACGTAGGCACGGCGGTGGACGTCCTCGCGCTGCCCTCGAAGTCGAGGGCGACCGGGTGACCCAGTCGGACTCGGTCCGGCTCCCATCGGGCGAGGTCGTGACGCGGCGAGTCACGCTCGACTGCTACCTCGTCGACGTCGACCGGTCGCGGCGGATACCGGACGCGGAGCCGGCGATCATCCGAGACTTTCAGGCGTGTGACCCGCGTTCGGAAGAGGGCGTGATGGAGGCGAGGTACGGAGCGTACACCATCGAGGGTGATCGGCTCATTCTGACGTTCCACGGGCGGCGGGGGGGCACGGGCCCTCCTCCGTCGTGCGGACGCGTAAGAACCGCGCGGCCGGCGGCGGCGTCGAATGGGTTGCCCCTCCTCGCTGCCGTGTCCCTCCGCGTCCTCCCGTTCCTCCTCGCCCTGTGGGCGACGTCTGCCGCGGGGCAGGTGCTCCCGCCGCCGGTCGAGCCGGAGGCGCCCGATGTCGTCGGCACGTGGGAGCTTGTCGCGGCCGAGAACGTGCCGTACGACGACAACCTCGTCTTCGCGCGCCTCACGTTCACCCCGGACGAGCTCGACGCGGTCTACGTCTTCCTCGACCCCGACGACGCTGAGCTCATCGGCCGCTTCCAGGGCGGGCGGTACGTCGCCTCGGCCGGCCAACTCGTCCTCCGCGACCGCGGCGACGTGACGGTCCTCGAGGTCGCCCGCGACCGGACGCTCCTGACCGTGGCCGATCTCGAGACCGGGATCGTCCTGCTCCTCCGCGAGGCGGACCCCGCGCTGGCTCTCGACCCCGACCTTCTCGGCGCGTGGGAGGGCGTGCGCGATGGCGAGCCGTTCGCCGTCCGGTTCGGACCCGGCGGCCGCGCCGACATCCGCCGCGGCGACGACCGCGACGATGGGGAGTACGTCGTCGCCGGCCCGTACGTCCTCCTGGGCGACGACCCCGCCCGCTACACGTTCGCCCGCGACGACGCGGGTCGCCGCCAGCTCGTCGTCGAGGCCGACGGCGAGCGGACGATTTTGTCACGAATGGCCGACTAGTCCGCACGAAGCCCCCCGGGGCCCCCGTTCGTACCCCGATCCACCCCGAGACCATGCGCACGCTCCTGCTCGCCGCCGTCCTGGCCGTCCCGGCCGCCGCCCAGTCCGACCCCGAGCCCACCGCGCCGCCCGTAACCGAGGCGCAGGCCGTCGACTCCGCGCTCGTCGGGGAGTGGACGCTCGAGGAGGTCGTCGAGACCGGCCGCCTCGGGGAGATGGATGTCGAGGTCGAGGACATGACCTGCGCCTTCCGCGCCGAGGGCACCGCGCGCGTCGAGATGGAGATGGTTCAGGACCTCGACCCGCTCTCGCACGAGCGGACGTTCTCGTTCGACACCGAGGACGGTCAGATCCTCGTCGAGGGCGACGACCCGGTAGGTTACCGGTTCTTGACCGACGGTCGCCTCGAGATGACGACGACCGACGGGCTCGTCGTCCGCCTGGTGCGCGCCCGCTCGTGACGATCGACCTCGGAGGCCGCGTCGCGCTCGTAACGGGCGCCAGTCGGGGGATCGGCCGGGCCGTGGCCGAGCGGCTCGCCGCCGCCGGCGCTACGGTTGGCGTCCACTACGGGCGGAGCCGTGAGAAGGCCGAGGCCGTGGCCGAGGCGGCCGGCAACCACAGCCGCCCGTTCGGGGCCGACCTTGAGGCGCCCGGCGCCGGCCAGGGCCTGTTCGACGCCGCGCTCGGGGCGTACGGTCGAGTCGACGTGGTGATCGCGAACGCGGGCACGTTCGAGGAGGCGCCGCTCGATGCGCCGCTCGACGCCTGGCTCGCGGCGTGGGACCGGACGATGGCCGTCAACCTCCGCTCCGTCGCTGAGCTCGGGAGGGCCGCCGCTCGCCACGCCCGCGACCGCCGTCAGGCCGGGGAGGAGGGCGTGTCCGTCCGCCTCGTCACCGTCTCCAGCCGGGCCGCTTTCCGCGGCGACGACCCCGAATACCTGGCCTACGCCGCGTCGAAGGGCGGCGTGGTCGCGCTCACGAAGTCGCTGGCGCGGGCCGGCGGCGGGCTGGCCGCGTTCGGCGTCGCGCCGGGCTTTACGCGGACCGACATGGCCGCGCCCTTTATCGAGGCGAACGGGGAGGCCGCCGCTGCGCGCGGGATCGCGCTCGACCGGCTTACCGAGGCGGAGGACGTGGCCCCGACGGTCGTCTTTCTCGCCTCCGGCCTCGCCGACCACGCGACGGGCACGACGGTCGACGTGAACGCGGCTTCGTACGTCCGGTAGCCCCCCCAGCGGGAGGTCGGGGACGGATTCGGGGTGCACCATCGGCTGGTGGGGTCCGTAGGTTCGGTCACGCCCTGACCCCCATGGCCGACCGCTACTCCGCCGACGAGGCCCGCCGGATCTTCGAGCGCGCCGCGCGCCGCCAACACGCGGCGCCGGCCGAGGACGGCCTGACCCTCGACGAACTGACGGAGGCCGCCCGGAGCGCGGGCCTCGACCCCGCCCTCGTCCGCGCCGAGGCCGCCTCCGAGCGCGTCGGCGACGGGCACCGGGCGACGTGGCACGGCGTGCCCGTCGGGATCCGCCGCTCGCGCCTGTTGCCCGACCGGATCTCCGACCGCGAGTGGGAGCGCGTCGTGGACCTCGTCCGGGCCGAGTTCAAGCTGGGGGGGACGGCTCAGCAGATCGGCACGCGCCGCGAGTGGTCGACGGGGACAGCGACGAGCAGCACGTCCTCCATGACGTCGGCCTACACCGTGACCGTCGAGCAGCGGCCGGACGGCGACCTCGTGACGGTCGAGGCCCCAAACACCCACCAGATGATGGGGTACGTCTTCGCCGGGACAATCGGGTTTGTCGCGCTCATGCTCGGGACGATGGGCGCCTTCCTCGGGCCGGCGGAGAAGGTCGGCAACGTGGTCCTGGCGGTGTCCTGGATCGCCCTGGCGGCCCTCGCGCTCTACGCCGTGATGTGGATGGCCGCCCGCGGCTCGGCCCGTCGGACGCCCGCCCGTTTCGAGGCGCTCCTCGACCGGATCGACCTCGCCTCCCGCGCCGAGCCCGCGCCGGCGTCGCTCGAGCCCGTCCCGTCCGGCGCCGGCCGCATCGACCCCGTCCACCTCGACACCGAGGCGGACGGGTCCGGCTCCACGTCGTCCCCCCACCGCGTCCGCGTCTAGCCATGCCCCGCCGCTACTCCGAGGAAGAGGCCCAACGGATCTTCGCGCTCGTCGCCGACCGGCAGCGCGCGGCGTCGGGCGCGGAGGGGCTGTCGCTCGAGGAGCTCGAGGAGGCTGCCCGTGCCGCCGGGCTCGACCCGAGCCTCGTGGCCGTCGCCGCGGCCGAACTCGACGCCGCCCCCCACGACGAGAAGACGCTCCTGGGCGCGCCCGTCGAGGTCGTCCGCACGCGGCTCCTCGACGGGCCGCTCAGCGAGGACGCCTGGGCGTCGATGGTGGCCCAGGCTCGGCGCGAGTTCGGCCAGCCCGGAATGGCCGGCCAGATCGGGCGGCTCCGTGAGTGGACCGTCCTCAACGGGGGGACGAAGAACGGGACCGTCACGCGGCTCACGGCCGAGCCGGTGGCCGAGGGCACGCGCCTGACGCTGACGCGCTCGATCCGCGAGGTCGTGTTCGGCCTCACCCTCGCCTCGGCGATCCAGTCGGCGATGGCCGTGCTGTTCACCGTCCTGGCCGTCGCCGGCGTCGACCCGGAGTTGTGGATCGCGGCCGGGATCATGGCGGGGCTGGGTCTCGTGTTCGGCGGTGGCGTCCAGATCGGCGCCCGCGGGTGGCAGCGTCACGAGGCCAGGCAGTTCGAGGCGCTCCTCGACCGGCTGGAGCTCGTGGCCCGGGACGCTGAGCCTGAGGCGGCCCCGTCCGCCTCGGCGGCCCGGCGGGAGGAGCCGCGCCTGTCCCTCGACGCCCTCGGCGATGCCCTCGACGACGCGCCCGCAGCGGGCCACGCCGCCGGCCGCACCCGCACCCGGACCTGATGGACCGCCAGTTTACCGAGGAGGAGGCCCGCGAGGTGTTTTCCCGCGCCGCCGAGCGCCAGCACGCCGTGGGCGCGCGCGCCGACGGGCTGTCGCTCGACGAGCTCCGCGCCATCGGGGCCGAGGCCGGACTCGACCCCGAGTTCGTCGAGGCCGCGGCCCGGTCGGTCGCCCTCGGCGAGCCCGAGACCACGCGCCCGTCGCTCGGCCCGATCCCGCGCGGCGTCTCGCGGACCGTCGTCGTCCCCGCCGCGCCGTCCGACGCGCTCTGGGAACAGGTCCTCGGCGACGCCCGGCGGACGTTCTCGGCGCAGGGCAAGGTGTCCGGGGGCGGCCGCGTCCGCGAGTGGCGCAACGGGAACCTCCGCGTGTCGCTGGAGCCCGCCCACGGGGGCAGCCGGCTCCACCTCCAGACGCGCCGCGACGACCGCGTGCAGGGGACGGTCATGGCCGCCGTCGTCGCGCTGACCGGGCTCGTCACGCTGTTCCTCTCGACGATCAACGCCGGGTTCGACCCCGAGGCCATCCCGACGAGCCTCATGCTGATCGTCGGCGGCGCGCTCGGGGCGCTCGCCCTCGGCGTCGGGCAGCGCCGCTGGGCGGACGAGCGCGGGCGCCAGATGGACGCCATCATCCAGCGCGCGGCCGAGGCGGGCGAGAC
>JAAXJP010000251.1 GCA_012269805.1 Rubrivirga sp. | reverse complement strand
CGACCCCGGCCGGCGCGGGCGACGCCCGCGTCGACGACCTGTACGCGTGGGTCCGCGACCTCCTCGAGAACCCGTCCCCCGACGACGCCGGAGAGTTCGTCCGCCAGTTCCAGCTCAACCTCTACGACGAGGAGATCTACGTCTTCACGCCGGCCGGCGAGCTCGTCACGCTCCCGACCGGCGCCACGCCCGTCGACTTCGCCTTCCAGATCCACTCCGAGGTCGGGTTCCACTGCATCGGGGCGAAGGTGGACGGGAAGATGGTCCCGCTCAGCTACCGGCTCCAGTCGGGCGAGCAGGTCGAGATCCTGACCTCGAAGCGCCAGACGCCCAACCCCGACTGGGCCACGTTCGTCGTCACCCACAAGGCGCAGGCGCGGATCCGGCACTGGGTCAACGAGCGGCGTCGGAAGACGGCGGCGCACGGCCGCGACCTCCTCGACAAGAAGCTCGCCCGCGCCCGCCTCGAGCCCGACGAGCAGGCCATCAACCGGCTCGCGGCCGACCTCAAGTTCGCCTCGACCCAGCAGCTGTTCTACGAGATCGGCTCCGGCAAGTACGACCCGGCCGACTTCGTGGCGGCGCTCAAGAAGGGCCTGCCCCAGGAGGAGCCCGAGGCGGAGGTGCCGGAGGGCGCGTCGCCCGCCCTCCTCGAGGTCGACGCGGTCGACTTCCGCGAGGACGCCCGCGACCGGGCCGGCGGACGGACGGCCCTCGTCATCGAGGGCGAGCGGCACACCGACCTCGCCGTCGAGTACGCGGCCTGCTGCGGCCCCATCCCCGGCGACGACGTGTTCGGCTTCCTGTCACGGACGGGCGTCGTCAAGATCCACCGGAAGGGGTGCAAGAACGCGAACCACCTCTACTCGGACCACGGCGAGCGCGTGATCCCGGTCGAGTGGAGCCGCCAGAAGGACGTCCAGTTCTCGGCCACGCTCCGCGTCGTCGGCGAGGACCGCGTCGGGATCGTGAGCGACATGACGGCCGTGATCTCGAAGAGCCTCAAGACGAACATCCGCTCGATCACGGTCACGTCGGAGGACGGGATGTTCGAGGGGACGATCGTGCTCTACGTGAGCGACGTGAAGCAGCTCCGCCGAATCATGAAGCGGCTCGGCCGGCTCGACGGGATCTATGGCGTGTATCGGGAGGAGTAGGGGAATCCCGGGCCCTTTCGGCGGTATGTGTGCCGTGGCGGGTCGAGAGGCCTCGTGGGCAGTGAATCTTTGTCTCTGACCGCTCGCAGGTCGTTGATGGGCGTAGGTTAGGCGTTGTGACACACGATCCGGGCTCCCCGTGCGGGCGGAGCCCACTTCCAGCGACAACCGGCCCGGCTGCCTGCACCCGATATGTGCGTGCACAGCGGGTCGCCTTCCCACCACGATGGCTTCCAGCACCAACCGCACGCCCACGCTCACCAAAAAAGACGTCGCCCGCGAGGTCGCTGCCGCCTCCGGCGAGCCGCTGTACAAGTGTGAGCCCTGGGTCCAGGCGACGATCGACGCGCTCCGCGACCTGATGGCCGGCGCCGACCCCGAGGTCCGGATCGAGCTCCGCGACTTCGGCGTCTTCGAGGTCAAGAAGACGAAGGCCAAGCCGAAGGCCCGCAACCCGAAGACGAACGAGACGGTCTTTATCCCGGCCCGCCGCAAGACGCACTTCAAGCCGGGCAAGAAGCTCCGCGAGACGCTCCAGGAGCCGCTCCAGGAGCTCGGCTACGCGATCCCGGAGGGGAGCGCCGACCACCCCGCCAACCGGAAGAAGGCGGCCTGACCACGTAGCGACGGCGGAGCCACTCCGCCCCCCTCGGTGACCTCCGCGGCCCGCCGGCGACGACCCGCCGGAGGGCCGCTAGCTTGTGACATGGACCTCCCGCCCCGCGCGGCCGGGGTCGACTACGGCGCCCGCCGTGTCGGCGTCGCCCTGGCCGACCCGCTCCGTCTCACGACCCGCCCGGTCGGGACGTTCGCGCCGGGTGAGGCGCTGGCGGAGCTCGCCCGGCTCGTCGAGGAGGAGGGCGTCGGCGTCATCGTGGTCGGGTGGCCGTTGACCGACGACGGGGCGGAGGGGCACGCCGTCGACCGGGTCCGGCCGTTCGTGGGACGTCTGAGGAAGGCCGCGCCGGGGGCCGAGGTGGTTCTCCAGGACGAGCGCGAGTCGTCGCGCCGGGCGCTCCGCGGCCTCGTCGAGGCGGGTGTGCCCAAGAAGCGGCGGCGTCGAAAGGGGACGCTCGACGCCGCGGCGGCCTGCGTCATCCTCCAGGACTGGCTGGACGAACAGCGCTCCGGCCCGAGTGAACAGCGCTCCGGCCCTGAGTGAAGGGGGGGCGGAGACCCCGCCGGTTCGGATCTCCGTGTCTGTGACGGGCTATCCTACGTCCCCGCCCCGCGACATCCGATGGTCCTCCCGATCTACGCCTACGGCCAGCCCGTTCTCCGCGAGCGCGCGGCCGAGGTCGAGTCCGACAGCCCCGAGCTGCAGGCACTCATCGACGACATGATCGAAACGATGGGCGTGGCGCACGGGGCGGGCCTCGCCGCGCCCCAGGTCGGGGAGTCGCTCCGTCTGTTCGTGGCCGACCTCACGTCGTACGCCGAAGACCTCGCCGAGGACAACGACGGCGTCGTGCCGGACTACGCGACGGGGCCGCTCGTCTTCATCAACCCGGAGCTGATCGTGGAGGAGGGCGCGCCGGAGATCGACATGGAGGAGGGGTGCCTCTCGATCCCGGACCTCCGGGAGACCATCTCGCGGCCAGACGTGCTGCGGATTCGGTTTCTCGACCGTCAGTTCCAGGAGCACGAGTGGCCGGTGGAGGGGCCGCTCGCGCGCGTGATCCAGCACGAGACGGACCACCTCGACGGGGTTCTCTACCTCGACTACCTCTCGCCGCTCCGCCGCAAGTTCCTGAGCCGCCGCCTCAAGGCCATCGCCCGCGGCGACTGTGAGGCCGACTACCCGATGGCGTTCCGCGACGACGCCTGACGCGGCCGCCGACCCCGAAGAGATGGACGACCCCAAGGACCTCCGCGACCAGCGCCCCGACTACGTCGAGGACAAGTCCGGCTCCGGCAACGTCGGCGGCGACGACCTCTCCGAGGAGGTGCCCCCCCACGTGAACGCCGGCCCCCAGGACCCCGGCGCGCTCGGCGTCGACAAGCCGACGGTCGAGCTCGACAAGGAGGCCGTGAGGAAGGCCGAGCGGGAGGGGAAAGGCTATCAGTAAGCGCGACCGTCGGCGCCGCGTCCGACGGGCTCTTTAACCTCTGCCCGTGACCGCACCGGCTGCCGCGCTCCTCTCCGTCCTCGCGATCTCGCTGGCCTCGCTGGCCGGCGCGCTCACGCTGTCGCTCGGCCGCGCCCGGCTGGAGCGCGTGATCTTCCTGCTCGTCGCGTTCGCCGTCGGCGCGATGCTGGGCGGGGCGCTGCTCCACCTGATCCCCGAGAGCTACGAAGCGCTCGGGGGCGGGCCGCGGACGGGCCTGTTGGTGCTCGCGGGCGTCCTGGCGTTTTTCGTGCTCGAGAAGTTTCTCCACTGGCGCCACCAGCACGGGGCGCCCGAGGCGCTCGAGGGCGCGAGTGGGCACGTCCACCACCCCCACGGCCACGCCCACCACGGCCCCGAGGCGGCGCCGTTCGCGCTCGTCAACCTGGTGGGGAGCGTGGCGCACAACGTGATCGACGGGGCCATCGTGGCGGCGGCCTACCTCGTCTCGATCCAGACCGGCGTGGTGACGACGCTGGCGGTGATGCTCCACGAGATCCCGCAGGAGATCGGCAACTTCGGCGTGCTCGTCTACGGGGGGTACCCACCTCGGAAAGCGCTGCTGTACAACTTCGTCGCCGGCCTCGGCGGGCTCGTGGGGGCCGGCCTCGTGCTCGCGCTCGGCGCCGGCGTCGATGGGCTCGAGAGCTGGCTCCTGCCGATCACGGCGGGCGCGTTCCTCTACATCGCTGGGAGCGACCTCATCCCGGAGCTCAATCGCCGTCACAGCTACCCCGCCACGAAGGCCGTCGGGCAGCTCGTGATGATGCTCCTCGGGATCGCCGTCATGGCGCTGCCGTTGCTGTGGGAGTAAGTGGGCTGGGCGGGCCCGGACGCCCCCGCCCGTCCCGATCGACCTGCCGCCGCCATCCTCACGCCCGACCTCCTGCTGGCCGCGTATCGGATCGGCGTCTTCCCGATGGCCGACCCCGACGGCGACGTCGCGTGGTACGCCCCGGACCCGCGCGCCGTCCTCCCGCTCGACGCGTTCCACGTCTCAAAGACGCTCGCGAAGACCGTCCGCCGTGGCGAGTTCGAGGTGGTCGTGGACCGGGACTTCGAGGGGACGATGCGGGCGTGCGCGGCGCCGGCGCCGGACCGACCGGAAACGTGGATCTCGGACGAGCTGGTCGAGGCGTACGTCTCGCTCCACGAGTGGGGCTATGCACATTCCGTCGAGTGCTGGCAGGACGGCGCGTTCGCGGGCGGGCTCTATGGCGTTGCTCTGAAGGGCGCATTTTTCGGCGAGAGCATGGTCACGCGTGTCCGCGACGCGTCGAAGGTGGCCCTGGTCCACCTCGTCGAGCGGCTCCGCGCGGGCGGGTTCCGACTCCTCGACACTCAGATGTCGACGCCGCACCTCGCGCGGTTCGGCGTGGTCGAGATCCCGCGGGCGACGTTCGAGCGCCGCCTCGCGCTTGCCCTCGCCACTGAGGCCGACTGGAGCGCCATCGACACCCTCGACGGCGACGAGCGGTAACACTCCGACCGGTCGGGCGTTTACCCCACCCGCCGCCTCGTTCCCGTGATGCTCCGCCTCGTCCTCGCCCTCAGCCTGACCGCCCTCGGGGCGTCGTGCAGTTCCCGCCAGTCCGACCCGGCCCCGCCCGCCCCGGTCGAAAACGCGTCCGAGGCGGCCGTCCTGCCGGCCACCCCGCCGGTCTCGAACGCCGCCCCGGTCGTCGCGGCCGAGGCCGCCAGCGCCCCGCCGGACACGGTCGAGGCCGCCGAGCGGGCGACGCGCGCGACGTTCCAGCAGATCCTCGACGACGCCGAGGCGCAGGGCGTCGCGCAGCGGGAGTACGGCGAGATCATCCAGTGGGTCGGGGAGCAACTCCTCGGCGTCCCCTACCGCGCCGGGATGCTCGACGCACCGGAGTCGGAGACCCTCGTCGTCGACCTGACGGCGTTCGACTGCGTGCTCTACATCGAGAACGTCCTCTCGCTGGCGCGGGCCATCGCGACGGGCGAGACGAGCTACCAGGCCTACGCCGACGGCGTCCGCACGCTCCGGTACCGCGACGGCGAGCTCGACGGGTACTGCTCGCGGCTCCACTACTTCTCGGACTGGATCCGCGACAACGAGCGCCGCGGGGCGCTCCAGAACGTGACGCGGGCCATCGGCGGCGAGCCGTTCGAGAAGCGGCTGACGTTCATGGGCGAGCACCGCGACGCCTACCCCAAGATGGCCGTCGACTCGACCTACGCCTGCATCCTCGACATGGAGGCCTCGCTGGCGAGCGCCGAGCTGTTCTACGTCCCGCAGGACCGGATCTCGACGGTCTACGACGCGCTCCGCCCCGGCGACATCATCGCGACGGCGACGAGCATCGGCGGCCTCGACGTGACGCACACCGGGTTCGTCCACAAGACGGACGCCCACACGGGGTTCATGCACGCCTCGCTCTCGTCGGACCGCGTCAAGATCTCCGACGACCTCCAGAGCTACGTCCAGGGCATCTCGAGCCAGATCGGCGTGGTCGTCGTCCGGCCGACGGACCCGCGAGGGTAGGGAGAACAGGGCATTGGGGAACAAGGGACTGGGCAGATCTCGGCTTTCAGAGCCGAGCCGCCGGGGGGACGCTCTGCCATTTCCCGATTCCCATTTTTCCGTCTCCCCCTCAGCCTCACGCCCTCTTCGCTGCGCACGGCCGGCCGTCTCGCCCGATCTTGGGGCGTCTCCCCACTCAACGGCATGGACCTCCAGCGCATCGGCGTGTTCACCTCGGGCGGCGACTCGCCGGGCATGAACGCGTGCATTCGGGCCGCCACGCGGCGGGCCATCGCTGAGGGCCTCGAGGTCGTCGGGATCAAGCGGGGCTACGCGGGGATGATCGACGGCGACTTCGTGGAGATGGACCGCCAGTCGGTGTCGAACATCCTCCAGCAGGGCGGGACGATCCTCAAAAGCGCGCGCTCGGAGCGGTTCCGGACGCCCGAGGGCCGCGCCGAGGCGGCCCGCCGGCTCCGCGAGGCCGGGATCGACGCGCTCGTCGCCATCGGCGGCGACGGGACGCTCCAGGGCGCCACGCACCTCGCCAACGAGCACGGGATCGCCGTCGTGGGCTGCCCGGGCACGATCGACAACGACCTGTTCGGGACCGACGAGACCATCGGGTTCGACACGGCGCTCAACACGGCGCTCGACTCGATCGACAAGATCCGCGACACGGCCGACGCCCACGACCGGCTGTTCCTCGTCGAGGTGATGGGCCGCGACACGGGGTTCATCGCGCTCGCGTGCGGCATCGGCGGCGGCGCCGAGCTCGTCCTCATCCCCGAGATGATGACCGACGTGCTCTCGATCAAGGACCGGATCCTGTCGCTGATGGCGGCGCAGAGCCGGTCGAGCATCGTCGTCGTGGCCGAGGGCGACGAGCTCGGCGGCGCTCACCGGATCCGCCAGGCGCTCGCCGAGGACCCCCAGTTCGACCGGATCGACACGCGCGTGTCGGTCCTCGGCCACATCCAGCGCGGCGGCTCGCCGACGGCCCGTGACCGCGTGCTGGCCTCCCGGCTCGGCGCGGCGGCCGTCGAGGCGCTGTTGGAGGGCCACGACGGCGTGATGGTCGGCATCGTCAACAACGACCTCAAGCTGACGCCGATGCGGAACGTGTGGTCGCGCAAGAAGGACGTCGACTACGACCTCCTCCAGCTTACGGCGCTCCTCAGCTAGCCCCACCTCGCCGCCGAGGGGGGCGGGGTCAGCGTGCGACGACGAGCGGGCGGGCCACCCGGTCGGTCCCCGCCGTCAGCACGATCAGGTAGGGACCCGGAGCTAGGGGGGACACGTCGAGCTCGGAGCGGTGCTCGCCGCGTGCGCGCGGGCCGTCGGCGAGCGTCGTCCCGCGGCGGCCGAGGGCGGCGACGACGGAGAGGGCGACCGCCTCGGGCGCGTCGAGGGCATAGCGGACGGTGACGCGGGCCCGACCGGGGTTCGGGGTGGGCGGCTCGAGG
>JAAXJP010000166.1 GCA_012269805.1 Rubrivirga sp. | reverse complement strand
CGGTAGCGGCCCTGGTCGTCGACCGGCGCGTAGGTCCCGCCCGCGCTCTCGACCTTGGCCGTGAGGACGCCCGGCAGCTTGGGCTCGGGCGTGACCCGCGGCGGGCGGTACGGCGTCGTGGCCGGGACGCACGTGAACGCGTTGGAGTAGCCCGGCAGCGCCTCCTCGGCCGTGCGCGCCCCGTCGCCCCCACCGAGGCCGTGCGACTCGGCCGCGTCGGGCTGGCTCCCGAGGTGCTGGACCTCGACGAGGAGGTAGTCCTGGTTGAGCCCGTCGCGGTAGTGGTCTTTGAGCGAGAACCGGTGGCCGGAGCGGAACCGAAGGCAGTCGCCGGTGCCGGTCATGGTGAGCCGCGTCGTCTCGATCTCCTCCGACCGGACCTTCGCCAGCTGGCCGCCGCGCCCGCCGTCCATCACGTGGACGGCCGAGTCGGAGTGGACGCCGAGGGCCGGCTTCTGGCCGTGCTCGGTCTCCGAGAACAGCTCGGTCTCGGGCGTCCGGTAGTTGTAGTCCTTGATCTCGGCCTTCGCCGTCACGAGCCGCTGGCGGGCGAGGAAGTCGCGGATCGTCTCGAGGCTGTCGGTCGGGCGGAGCCCGTCGGCGTGGCTGTACCCGACGACCGGATCGCCCTCGACGTCGGGCGCGTCGCTGGCGTCGTCGCTCATCACGAGCGTCTCGGCGCCGCCCTCGTGCGTGAAGTAGTACCGGATCCCCTCGAACTCGAGGAGCCGCTGGACAAAGTCGAGGTCGGTCTCCTTGTACTGCGTCGTGTACTCGCGCGGGTCGTACGACGCGGACAGCTTGAACACGTAGTCAACGCCCGCGTCGTCGAGGACCTTGGAGATGATCTCCTCGACGGTCAGGTTCTGGAAGATCCGGCTCTGGAACGAGAGCCCGAGCCGCCACAGCCGTGGGACGAGCACGGCGCGGTAGGCGTAGCGGAACTCCGACTGGCCGCCGGCCTCGTGCGACTGCTCGAAGTCGACGACGATGCCGTCGACCTCGGAGGGGTCGTCGCCGCGGTACATCGTGAGCGTGGCCGGCTTGTCGATGACGTCCTCGAAGGCCACCTCCGGGTCGTCCGAGACGAGCTCGACCTCGAAGCGGTAGGGCCGCGAGATGGCCTCCGTGCCCTCGAACCGGACGACGCGGAACGTCTCCGGGCCGAGCGCGCTGGCGGCGAACTCGTGACGGGCGATGCGGTGGATCGTGGCCATGGCTACGCGGTCGGGTCCGGATCGTCGGCCTCGACGCTCCCGTCGAGCTCGAGCGCGGCGCCGTCCGCCTCGGGCGCGGTCGGGGGCGGGTCGAGCGGGGCGCCGTCGCCGCCAAGGTCGGCCTCCTCGGCGACCGACTCGGTGTCGTCGGCCTCGAGGTCGGGCCGCTCGCCGGCCTCGACGAACGTGTAGGTAAAGTCGCCGGCCTCGTCAATGCCGAGCTCAAGGGCGGCCGGGAGGTTCTCCTCCGCGAGGCGGGCCAGGAGCGCGCGGCTGGCCTCCGGGAGGACCGTCCGGTCGATGATCGCGTCGATGTTGCGCGCGCCGGCGTCGATCGTCGTGCACCGGTCGGCGATCGTCTCGACGACCTCGTCGGTAAAGGTGAACCGGATGCCGTGGTTCGCTCTCAGCCGTTTGTCCACCTTCCGGAGCTTGAGGCGGGCGATCTCGGCCATCGCCTCGCGGTCGAGCGAGAGGTACGGGACCGTGTTCATCCGCCCCAGCAGCGCCGGCTGGAAGTGCGACGCGAGCGGCTCGTGGATCAACTCGCGGAGGGCGTCGAGGGTGGGCGCCTCCTCGGCCATCGACGCCTGCTGCACGAGGTCGCTCCCGACGTTCGAGGTGCAGAGGATGACCGTGTTCGAGAAGTCGACCTCGCGGCCCTCGCCGTCACGCAGGATGCCGCGGTCGAAGACCTGGTAGAACAGCTCCATCACGTCGATGTGCGCCTTCTCGACCTCGTCCAAAAGAACGACGGAGTACGGCCGCTGGCGGACGGCCTCGGTCAGCACGCCGCCCTCGCCGTAGCCGACGTAGCCCGGAGGCGCGCCCTTGAGCTGGCTCGTCGTGTGGCTCTCCTGGTACTCGCTCATGTTGATCGAGACGAGGAACCGCTCGCCGCCGAACAGGAGCTCCGCCAGCGCCCGCGCCGTCTCCGTCTTGCCGACGCCACTCGGGCCGACGAGCAAAAAGACGCCGAGCGGGGCGTCGGCCTTCCGCATCCCGGCCTTCGCCGTGCGGAGGGCGTCGGAGATCTCGACGAGGGCGCCGTCCTGGCCGCGGATCCGCGACGTCAGGCGCTCTTCGAGCTCGAGGAGCATCTGCGCCTCGTCCTTGATCATGTCGCCGATGGGGATGCCCGTCCAGTCGGCGATGACCTCGGCGACGACGCGCTGGCCCACCTCGGCGTGGACGAGCGGGCCGTTCTCCTCCTGGAGCGCCTCGAGGCGCGCGTGGAGGTCGCGGACGCCCTCGGGCACGTCGCCGCCCGCGCTGGCGGCCTCTCGGCGCGCTCCCTCCAGCTCGCGGGCGAGCGCCTGCTCCTCTTTCCAGCGGGACTCGAGCGCGTCGCGCCGCAGCGCCAGCTTGTCGCGCTCGGCCTCCAGCTCGTCCAGGTTCTCGCCGGTCCCGAGGCCGGCGGAGGCGTCGCGGCGCTGGGCCGTGATCTCCGTCTCGACCTCGTGGAGCCGCCGCATCACGTCGTCGAGCGCCGACGGCGTGGCGTCCTGCGACATCCGCACGCGGGCCGAGGCCGTGTCCAAAAGGTCGACCGACTTGTCAGGGAGCTGGCGGCCGGAGAGGTACCGGTCCGAGAGCTCGACGGCCGCCCGGACCGCCTCGTCGGTGATCTGGACGGCGTGGTGGCTCTCGTAGCGGTCGCGGATGCCGCGCATCATCACGACGGCCGTCTCCACGTCGGGCTCGTCCACCTTGACCATCTGGAAGCGCCGCGCGAGCGCCGGGTCCTTCTCGATGTGCTTTTTGTACTCGCCCCACGTCGTCGCGCCGACGCTCCGGAGCTCGCCGCGCGCGAGCGCCGGCTTGAGGAGGTTGGCCGCGTCGCCCGTGCCGGCCGCGCCCCCGGCGCCGACGAGCGTGTGCGTCTCGTCGATAAAGAGGATGACCGGCTTCGGCGCGTCCTTGACGGCGTCGATGACGGCCTTCATGCGCGCCTCGAACTCGCCCTTCACGCCGGCGCCGGCCTGGAGCGAGCCGAGGTCGAGCGCGGCGATCTCGGCGTCCTTGAGGCTGTCGGGCACGTCGCCGGCCGCGATCCGGAGCGCGAGGCCCTCGACCACGGCCGTCTTCCCGACGCCGGCTTCGCCGACGAGGATCGGGTTGTTCTTCCGGCGCCGCGAGAGCACGTCGATGACCTGGCGGATCTCGCGGTCGCGCCCGAAGATGGGGTCGATGCCCCCCTCGCGGGCCTTCTCGGTGAGCGACTCGGTGTAGACGTCGAGCGCCGTCTCGCCCTGCTTGCCCGTCGCGTCGGCGAGCGGCCGGCCGCCGCGGGTGGCGCGGTTTTCCTCGGACCCCTCGACGAGCTCGAAAAAGCGGTCGCGGAGGTCGTCGGCCTTGGCCTCGCTCATCGCCTCGCGGACGGGCGACGTCGCGAAGGCGTCGGCCTCGAGGAACGCCTCGAGGAACGCGCCCGAGCGGACCTCGGCGAGCCCGTGGTGCACGGAACCGGCCACGAACGCGCGCTCGACCAGGTCGAGCAGGAGCGGCGAGAACCCCGGCCGGCCCGCGTTCCCCGTTTTGAGCCCGTCGACGGCCGCCGTCAGCGCCTTGTTGACCCGGCTCGGGTCGGCGCCGAGGCGGGAGAGGATGAGCGTCGCGTCGCCGGTCCCGTCCTCCAACAGCTTGAGGAGGAGGTGCTCGACGGTCACCTCGTAGTGGCCGCGGCCGACCGCCAGCCCGGCGGCGCCCTCGAGCGCCCGGGTCATCGGGTCGTTGAGCTTGAGGAGCAGGCGCTTGACGTCTTTCGAAATCATCGGGGGAAGGGTCTAGGCCGCCACGTAGCGGACGCGGCGGCGGACGAGCGGCGTTTGCGGGGTGCCGAGGTGGGCGTTCCGGCCGAGGCGGGCGCTCTCGGTGTCGCCGAGGACGAGCGGCGGCGCCTCCTCGGACCGGAGCAGGAGGTCGACGTCGTAGTCGAGCGCGTCGGACGCGTACAGGCGGACGAGCGCGGCGACGCGGCTCGCGCCGCCCTTGCCCGGGAGGAGACTGCGGAAGGCCTCCCGGCCGAGCGGCCCGATCTCGATCCGGAACATGCCGGACTCGTCGTAGATGCGCTCGCCCACGACGGCGTCGAGCCCGAGGCGGGCCGAGCCGAGCGTCGGGCGGTCGCCGAGACGGACGAGCCGGGGCACGTTCTCGATCACGCGGACGGCCAACCCGGTCGCGTGCTCCAAGAGGGCCCGGAGGCCCTCGGCGTTGCGGCTCCACCCAGAGAACCGGGCCGCGAGGGGCAGGAGCGCGCGCGGCTCGACGGGCGTGCCGTCGCTCGCGGCGACGCCACTGAGAGCCGCCGCGCGCGTCGCGTGGGGGTCGCGGCGCCCGCTCGACCACGACCGGACCTCGGGGCGGTACTTCGCCCACGCCCGCCAGAGCTGGGCGTACGACCGGTGGCCAAGCAGGTCGAGAAAGTCCTGGAGCGGGCGCGTCTCGGCCTCTTGCTTGGCGACCCGCTCGTGGAAGGCGTTCGGGAGCGCCGCGTCGACGCCAAAGAGACCGCCGAACCCGACCTCGACGGGGACGGGCTCGGCCGTCGTCTCCGGCCGTCGGACGTGCCGGACGTCGGAGGCCGGGAAGACGCTCGCCGGGTCCGGGCTCACGCGGACGGCCTCTTTCTTGGGCTCCTTCCCGCCAATCGTGTGCGGCCCCCCGCGCGCCGCCGCCAGCAGCCGGACGGCCTGGAAGAACCCGTACCGATGCCCTTCGCGGACGAGGCGGTCCAGCGTCTCGTCCGCGCGCGCTTCGGGTGTGGGCGCCCCGGGGGCGCCGCCGAGGCGGTCGGAGTCGGGGCGGCGCGTCGTCATACGAGGGGGCGCTGGCCGCGGTCGGGGGCCCACGTGAGGGTCCGGCCCGAGGGCGTGCTCTCGATCGTCAGGTGGACGAACGCGTTGATCGTGGCGTAGAGCGACAGGAACTCGCTGAGCACGAGCCCGAACAGCGCGAGGTCGCCGTCGTCGGAAAAGTGGCCGTCGGCGACCTCGACCGTGACGTGGGCCCCGCGGCGGACGGACCCTCGGCGGAGCATCTCCGCCGGCTCCCACCGGACCTTCTGGAGCCCGCGCCGCCGTCGGCGGCTGGCCTCGGTGTCGGCCCAGTCGTAGAGCTCCAGCAGCCCCGCGAGGGCGTCGTGCGTGGCGACGGAGCCGTGGCTAAACGACCACTGCGCGAGGAGCGCCCAGAGCAAGCCCGGCTGGCGGTCGAGCGGCGGGCGCCGCGTGAGCGACGGCCGGTCGAGGTTCTTGGCGCTCGCGATCTGCGGCGCGCTCGGCGAGAGCCGGTCCACCATGCCCGGCTGGAGCGCCTCGTAGGGCAGCGACCCGTTCGTGCAGCGGAGCGTGACCGAGAGGTTCTCCGGCGTCGGCGCGCCGGCGTCGAGCTCGGGGCTGGCGAGCAAGAGGTACAGGTCGGGCGCATCGCCCGACCCGGGGCGGCGGAGCACGTCGTACGACCGCTCAGCATCCGCCGACAGCCCGAACGCGCGGGCGTACGTCCGCCGTCGGCCCGTGCCCTCCTCGATGCTCACGACGCTCGTCACGTCGTACGGCTCGATCGACCGCCGGTGGCGGAGGCTCGGGATCACGCGCTGTTCGGCCCACGTATGCTCGGCCTTCGCGGGCTCGGCGTCGTGCTCGAACAGGTTGACGGCCGGCGTGCAGTGGAGCGTGACGTGCTCGGCCTTGAGCCGGCGGTCCTCCGGGTACGGCCGGTCGAACGCGAGGTCGACGGCGAACCCCTCGGCGCCCGGCGCCGCCTCGGCGAGCGCGCCGAGGCCGACGAGGTCGACCTGCCAGAACTTGCGCCGGAACAGGAGCATCTCCTGCAACAGCCGGAGGCCGGACGGCAACGCGTCGCCGTGTGGGAGCAGCGCCTCGTCGGGGTCGAGCCCGGCCGGCTGCACGCCGTCCTGGCCGCGGACGACGACCTCGGGCGCGTCGCCGTCGCCGGGCCGCGCCGAGAGGCCGGTGCCGGCCCGCGCCTCCAGCCGCGTCACGTGACGCGTGAGGAGGAGGTGCGCCGTCGACGCGACAGACCCCTCGGCGTGGAGGAACAGGCGAAGCCGGCTGAGGTCGAGCGACTCCAGCGTCGCGCCCTTGTGGAGCGTGAACACGAGCCGGAGCCGGCTCGTCTCGTCGGGGTCGTACCGGAGCTCCAGCGACTCGAGGCCGAGGGGGTGCAGGCGGACGTCCTGCGCCGTCTGGAACCGGCACGGCGACCGCTCCGGCCCGACCGGGGACGACAGCACCTCGGTCCCGCGCGGGATCGTCGTCGTCTCCTGCACGAGCCCCGGCTTCGGGTCGAACGCCAGGACGCAGCACGACGGGAAAGGCGTCAGGAAGTGCGGGTACAGCAGCCCGACGAGCCGCTGCGTGTACTCCGGGAGGTCGTCGTCGAGGCGCTCCTGCACGCGCGCCGAGAGGAACGCGACGCCCTCCAGCAACCGCTCGACGTACGGGTCCCGGTCCTCGAGCGCGTCGAGGCGGAGCATCCGGGCCTGGTCCGGGTGCGCCTCGGCGAACGCCGCCCCTCCCTCGCGGAAGTAGCGGAGCTCGCTCTCGTAGTGACGGTGCAACATCCGGAGTACGGAAAGGACGAGGAAGAGTACGGGGCGGAAGCCAATCCCCCGCTCACCCCCCGGCGGGTCGGACGTCGGTGAGCTCCTGCGAGCCGAACGTGGTTTCGAGTTGGATCCGCCGGCCACGCTCGACCTCGCCCGAGATCACGAACGTGACCCGCATCTTGTACGGGTCGGCGTCGCGGGGCTCGACGCGCACGCGCGACAGCCGGGGCTCGTAGTCGATCACGGCCTGACGGATGGCCTTGCGGAGGTCGTCGTAGGCCCCGTCGCGGCGGATCGACGAGAGGTCCGGGAGCCCGTAGTCCGGGAGGTGCGGAACGGACCCCTGACGCGTGTTGAGCAGCCGCTGGAGGTTGCCCACGATGCTGTGGACGCGCTGCTCGCTCGGAGAGACCGTGTCGACGGGAGCGCCGCACCCGCCGAACCGGCCCACGAG
>JAAXJP010000574.1 GCA_012269805.1 Rubrivirga sp. | reverse complement strand
AAGACGAGGACGACTTCGACGACGAGGACGGAGAGGACCGAGCCCACCATGTCGGCGTAGCGGGCCCCGTCGGCCTCGACGTCTTTGCCGAGGAGCGAGTGCTGGTGGAGCATCTCGAGCGCGAGCTCCATCATCGAGGCCTTCTCGGCCGGCGAGCTCGGCGTCGTGTGGGCGTCGACGAGCGCGCCGAGCCCGTCGACGCGGTCGAGTTGGCGGACGTAAGCGTCGAACCCGAGATCGGTCTCGAGGTCGACGGTGTTGCCGCGCGAGAACCAGCCGAGCACCTCGCGGTAGGCCGCCCGCCCGCCCGACTCGCCCGAGCCCTTCTCGGCCGGGTCCGGCAGGTACGTCTTGACGATGGCGGCCACGGCCTTGCCCACCAGCGCGCGCGCCACACCCTGCGCGCCCTCCTGCTCGCCCTCGTAGACGAGCTCGACCTTCCCGGTCACGGCCGGCTCGACGGCCCCGAGGTCGCTCGCCCGGACGACCGTCTCGGCCTCGCCGTTGACGAGCGCCCGCCGCTCGGCCGCGGAGATAAGGTCCTCAAGCGCCGCCCGCGTGAGCCGCGCGCTCACGCCCGACTTCTGGTCCACGTACTCCGACGCCCGCGCCTCGAAGGCCACCTGCTCCACGATCTCGCGGAAGACATGCGGCACCCGGACCGCCACCTCGCCGTCGCGCTCGGCCCACGCCTCCTGCCGCGTGATCTCGACGCCGATGCCGAGCTCGCGCGGGTAGTGCGTCAGGATCTGCGAGTCGATCCGGTCCTTGAGCGGCGTGATGATCGAGCCCCGGTTCGTGTAGTCCTCCGGGTTCGCCGTGAACACCATCAGGACGTCGATCGGGATCCGGACGTTGAACCCGCGGATCTGGATGTCCTGCTCCTCCATGATGTTGAGCAGGCCGACCTGGATGCGCGGCTGGAGGTCCGGGAGCTCGTTGATGGCGAAGATGCCCCGGTGCGTCCGCGGGATGATGCCGAAGTGGATGACCTCCTCGTCGGCGTAGGTCAGCTTCCGCGTAGCCGCCTTGATCGGGTCGATGTCGCCGATCAGGTCGGCGATGCTCGTGTCGGGCGTCGCGAGCTTCTCGCCGTAGCGCGCGCTCCGGTGGACCCACGCGACGGGCGTGTCGTCGCCGCGCTCGGCGACGAGGTCACGGGCGAACTTGGAGACCGGCGCGAGCGGGTCGTCGTGGATCTCGGAGCCGGCGACCTCCGGGACCCACTCGTCGAGGAGGTCCGGGAGCATCCGGACGATCCGGCTCTTGGCCTGCCCGCGGAGCCCGAGGAGGATAAAGTCGTGCCGGCCGAGGAGCGCGTTCTGAACCTGTGGGAGGACCGTCCGGTCGAACCCGAGGATGCCGGGGAACACGTCGGCTCCGTCCTTCAACCTGGCGACGAGGTTACGTCGGACCTCGTCCTTGACGGACTGCGGGCGGTAGCCGCTGGCGCGGAGTTCGCCGAGCGTAGAAATCGAAGGGGCGTCGGCCATCGGGGGAACGAATAAGGATCGGTGTCCCTTCACGCCGCCCACCGTGCGCCGTTCCGCGCGCTCACGGCTCCCGGCCGCCCCTCCCGGACGAAGAGAACGCGGGGGACCGCCCGGCGCTGCGGGCGGACGAACGCGGGGCTTATCTCGGGACGCCCGCCTCGGCGGGAGGAGCGGGGGCCGTGACAACCGGACCGAGGCCGTCGGAGGCGCAGAGAAAAGGTGGGCCCGCCGAGAGGGCCCGTTCCCACGGTCGTGCGTTCGGGGCAACCGTGTCGGCCTCGGGATCGCCCTGGGGCCAGCGGCCGTGCCCCCTCCACCGAGGCGCCCGGTGGTACCATACAGGTCTGCAACGCATCGACCGCACATGTCCCTGACCCATCGTCTCACGGCGCTCCTCGCCCTCGTCGTCGTCGTCGTCCTCCCGACCCGGGCGCAGGAGGCGATCCCGCACCACGCCGGCGTCCACGTCCTGACCATTGGGCCCGACGGCACCCTCGCCTGCGACGAGGCCACCGAGGCCCAGATCGCGTCCCTGGACGCCCTGGCGGCCCGGACCACGGGCGAGGCCCTCCGCCTGACGGCCCTCCCGTCGCTCAACGCCGAGGGCATCTCCGACTTCCGGATCATCCTCCGGGCCACGGACCAGCTGCTCGACCGGCCCCAGGCGCTCCTCGCCTTCCGCCGCGCCGCGGCCCGCTGGGAGCGGATCATCCAGAGCCCCGTTACGACCGTGATCGACGTGGACTACGGGCCGGAGCGGTTCGGGACGCCCTACCCCTCGAACGTGCTGGGCTCGACGAACTCGGCCCTCCTTTTCGCCGGCACCTTCTCCGGCGCCTCCGACATGGTGGACCGGCTGAAGGCCCGCACCGCCGACCCCCAGCTCGAGGCGCTCTACAACGCGATTCCGACGCCGACGCCGTCGTCGAGCGAGCTCGGCCCCCTCAACCGTGGGATCGGCGGGCTCATCCCGCTCCAGGTGCTGGGCTACGAGCCTGCCGTGACCAGCCCCGCCGCCTCGTTCGGGAGCGTCCCCTCGATCGGCTTCAACGACGCGTTCCCCTACGACTTCGACCCGACTGACGGGATCGACTTCGACAAGACCGACTTCGAGGGCGTCGCGCTCCACGAGATCGGCCACGCCCTCGGGTACACGTCGGCCATCGGGATCACCTCGAACAACGCGACCGACAACCCCCTCTTCACGCCGTGGGACCTGTTCCGCGTCCGGCCGGAGGCCGTGGAGCCCGGCGAGAGCCTCACGGACGGGGCCGGGTTCGAGACGGCCGAGCGCGTCGTGACGCCGGGCCCGCCGAACAACGAGGTCCTCGTGATCGAGAACGGGACGACGTACTACGAGCCCGTCCAGGTCTTCTTCGACGGGTTCGCGGAGTACGAGGTCTCGACGGCCACCGGGTCCCGCCAGGGCGGCGACGGCCAGCAGGCCTCCCACTGGCGGGACGACCGGCTCCGCCCGCCGTCGCTCGGCGAGCAGCGGAAGATCGGGATCATGGACCCCAACATCGGCCGCGGCGAGTTCGACGAGATCACCGTCGCCGACATCCGCGTGCTCGACGTCATCGGGTACACGGTCGACTACGACCCGCCCGTCGCGACGGTCGCGCTCAGCGTCGCCGGCCAGGCCATCGACGACCGGTTCCTGGTCGAGGAGCCGATCGACCTCGGCGACGTCGACGAGGGCGGGGGGAGCGACATCCCGCTCGTGATCGGCAACGAGGACGACGCGACGCCGCTCGACTTCCGCGTCGAGACCGAGCTGACGACCGTCTTCCCGGCGGCCGTCGCGCCCATCCTCTCCGCCTCGGTGGCGACCGGGACCGTGGCGCCGGGCGGGTCGACGACGCTCCAGCTCCAGGTCGGCGGCCCCTCGCCGGCCATCGTGGAGGGCCTCGTCCGCGTGATCTCGAACGACGACGACCGCGCCGTCATCGAGGTGCCCGTCGCGTTCACCGTCGGCGGGGCCGTCGCGCCGTCGCTGAGCGTCGGCGACGTGCCGACGTCGCTGGGCGACCTCGGCGACGACGAGGTCCGAACGGTGAGCGTCCCGATTTCGAACGCGGGCACGTTCGACCTCCAGTACCGCGTCGTGACGACGCTCGTGACGCGGGCCTTCGAGTTCCCCGACACGTCCCCGCTGGACGCCGAGGCCCGGACCGCCGCGCCCGTGTTCTCGGCCGACTTCGAGGGGGCGGACCCGCTCGCCGGCTTCGGCTTCCCCCAGAAGGCGGCCCCGGACCGCTGGCAGACGCGGACCACGAACGCCGCCGCGCTCCCCGGCCACTCGACCCCGACGGCCCTCTACTACGGCAACGTCAACGCCGGGCTCGAGGAGTACGCGGACAACACGTTCGGCCAGATCCGCACGCCGCCCATCGACCTGAGCGGCGTGAGCCCGGACAGCCGCGTGACGCTCTCGTTCGCGACCTACCTCGACGCCGAGGCCGGCTTCGACTTCGCCACGGTCCTCGTGTCGTTCGACGGCGGCTCGTCCTTCGAGGAGATCGCGAGCTCCGACGGGGGCGTCCTCCGCAACACGCCCGACGGCTGGGAGTCCGTCTCGATCGAGGTCCCCGGCATCGCCGGCTTCCCGCTCCCGATCTACTTCGCGTTCCGGTTCGAGAGCGACGCCAACGTGACCGGCGGCGGCTGGTACCTCGACGACATCGTCGTCGACGCCGAGCCGGGCTTGGCGCCGTTCTACGTGACCCCGCTGGCGGGCACGCTGCCGGGCGACGGGTCGGTCTCGCTCGAGCTCACGGCCGACGCGAGCCTCCTCGACGTCGGCTTCTACCGGGGCAGCTTCGAGGTCCTGACGGACCAGCCCGGAGACGACCCCGACCCGTTCGTGCTCGACTTCTCGGTCGGTGGGGCGACGCTTCCCCAGGTCGTCCCCGACGCCCCCGCGCCGCTCGTGGCCATCGAGGCGGGGAGCGTCTCCACGATCCCGCTCGACTTCCACAACGGCGGCGACGCGACGCTCTCGTACGTCCGCGTGCTGGAGCCGGCGACGAGCCGGTTCGAGGCCGGCGGCCGGCACTCGCTCGACCGCGTGGCCTTTGACGGCCTCGCGCCGGCGGGCTCGGCTCCCGTCGAGCGCGCCGTCCGTGGCGACGCCGAGGCGGCCCGGACCGCACCGCTCGGCGACGGCGACGTCCTCGCCGCCGTCGCCTTCGACGTGACGGAGCAGCTCTACGACCTCGCCCAGCTCCCCGACGGCACCGTCGTCGTGCTCGACGGGTCCCGGCAGCAGGCGCTGACGACCATCTACACCCTCCCGCGCGACCTCTCGGCCCCGCCCGACCGGTTCCGCTCGTTCGACGTCGATGCGACGGCCACCGGCATCGCGTACAGCCCGAGGACGGAGTCGCTCTGGATCGCGCTCTTCGAAACCGTCCAGCTCGCGGAGATCGAGTTGGAGGACGGCGGCATCGTCCTGACCGGGCGGACCGTGGACCTCGACTTCACGCCGTTCGGCATGGACTACAGTCCGGCGCTCGGCGCCTTCATGATCGGCTCCTACGACACCGAGGCCGTGCTGGCGGTGACGCTCGACGGCGAGCTGCTCTCGGGCTACCCGACGTTCGTCCTCGGCCGGGAGGTCGACGCGGCAACCTCCCGGCCGGGCCTCTCGTTCACCGAGGGCCTCCTCGAGACGACCGGGCGGGAGGACGTCCTCCTCGCGCGCGACCAGTTCGGCGCCGACTTCGGCGGCGAGGGCGGGGCGTTCTCCGAGGCCGTCCTCAACGGGTCGCCGGGCGTGTTCGGCTTGCTCCGCGACCGGCTCGACCCGAACGGCTCGTTCTTCGTCACGACGATCCCCATCCCCACGGACAACGTGAGGGCGCGGCTCGTGCGGATCGACCCGCCCGACCTCCCGGCGAGCGTCGGGACGATCCTCGACGCGGCGGAGCCGATCTTCGCCGACCGCTCGATCGCGCCACGCGAGGCGTTCTCGGTGGTCCTCTCGGTCGACGGGACGGACCTCAGCGCGGGCGAGCAGACCGACGAGCTGGCGTTCCTCACCAACAACCCGGCGAACCCGGTCGTGCGGGTGCCGGTCACGGTGAGCGTGTCGCCCGTCGCGGGCGAGGCGGGCGTCGAGGGCGCGTTCGCCTTCGCGGGCGTCCACCCGAACCCGGTCGGCGGCGCCGCCCGCGTCCGGTTCGCGCTGGCCGCCGCCGACGACGTGACGGTCGACGTGTACGACACGCTGGGCCGCCGGGTGGCCGTCCTCGCCGAGGGCGCCCCGCTCGCGGCCGGCCCGCACGCGCTGGCCTTCCCCACCTCGACGCTCGCCCCGGGCGTCTACGTCGTCCGCGTGACGGCCGGCGACGACACGGCGTCGCGGACGGTCACGGTCGTCCGCTGAGCCTTTCCGCTGCCCACCGCGGCCGCCTCGTCTCGGACGGGGCGGCCGCTTTTCGGTCGGGCTAGGCTCCCGCGCGCTCGCCCCGCCAGCGGTACAGCACGACGCGGCTCTCGGGGGTCTGGAGCACGCCGGGTGGGCGGGCCATCAGGACCGCGAGGTCGACGGCCCCACCGGCGCTCGAGCGGACGGCGAGGTCGGTCGCCACGTCGACCTCGAACCCACGGGTCGGGCTGACGAGCACACGCTCGAGTTGGCCGTCGCGGTCGAAGACGTCGACGCGGACGTGGTCGGAGCGGAGGTTCAGGACGAACAGGCGGCCATCGACCGCGTCGGCACTCGACGTCAAGAGCGGCGGTTCGTCGACCTCGCCGCGCATGAACTGAGCGGAGCGCGGGAGCTGCGGCGAGTCGAAGCCGCGGAGCGCGAGCGTGTCGGCCGGGCCGAGGCCGTCGCTCGCGTCGAGCACGTCGACGACGGGGCGGTAGCCGGAGAGCGCCGCGACGCGGCCGTCCCACAGGCGGAGAAAGCCGAGCGCGCGCCACGCGGGGCCGGCGAGCGGCCGCCGCGCGACCTCGGCGCCGGCGGCGCCGAGGCGGACGACCGCGGGGGCCCGCGTGTCCGGCCCGCCGCCGACGCGGGCGGCCAGCAGGCCGGGCGCCGCGAGCGCGTTCGTCGTGCCCTCGGGCGCCCGCACCTCCCGCACGACGCCCTCGCCCGGCACGACCCAGAGCAGGGAGGTGCGGCCCCGCGCGAACACCACGACGGTGTCCCCGATCGCGCCGGCTGCATACGGGAAGCTCTCCGGCGGCAGCCCGGTCCGGCCGAGGTAGCGGCCGTCGCTGGAGAACCGGTGGACGCCGCCCTCCTGCGTCTCGACGACGGCGAGCACGTCGCCGGCCCACACCAGCGACGTCGGGACCGGCACCGCGTCGGGCGAGGGCGGGCGGGCCGTCCACACCTCGGCGAGCGTGGCGACGGGCGTGGCCGCGGCGACCTCGGCCGATGCCGAGTCCGCCGCGGAGACCGCGCGGGAGGTCTCCTTCTGGCTCGACGGGAGGCAGCCAGCGAGGAGCACAGCGCCGACCACGGCTGCCGCAGCGCGGGTCATCGCACCTCGGCGAGCTGGAGCGGGACGTCGAGCGCGCGCCCGCGACGGACGACGCCGAGGCGGATCGTGTCGCCGGCCCGGCGGTCGACGAGCTGATCGCGGACGGCCTGGTTCGAGGCCACGGGCTCGCCGTCGATCGACACGATGACATCGCGCGGCAGGAGGCCGGCCGTCTCGGCCGGGCTGTCCGTCTCGATCGAGGTCACGACGAGCCCTTCGGCCTCGCTCAGCCCGAGCTGCTGCGCCAGCCGGTCGCTCAC
>JAAXJP010000158.1 GCA_012269805.1 Rubrivirga sp. | reverse complement strand
GTCCCACTCGGCGGTGAGCCCGAGGAACAGGCGGCCGAGCATCCGGGCGGACACGGCCCGGCCCGCCTCGGCCCCGGGGTCGACGGGTTCGAGGGCCTCGGGGCGGACCGCCAGCGCGCGGCCTGCCGGCATCGGCTCGCCGGCCAGCCGTTCGGCGAGCGCGCGGTCGCGGATCACGTTGGCCCCGCCGAGGAACGACGCGGCGTAGGCCGTCGGCGGCTCGGCGTAGAGCCCCTCCGGCGTGCCCTCGGCCACGACCCGCCCGGACCGCATGAGGGCGACCCGGTCGCTCATCGCGAGAGCTTCCTGCTGGTCGTGCGTGACGTAGAGGCTCGTGATGCCGAGGTCCCGCTGGAGCGCCTTGAGCTCGGCCCGAGTCGCCTCGCGGAGCGCGACGTCGAGGTTCGAGAGCGGCTCGTCGAAGAGGAGCACGTCGGGCTCGACGGCGATGGCCCGCGCGAGCGCGACGCGCTGATGCTGGCCGCCCGAGAGCGCCGCCACGGGCCGGCCCGCGAGCCCGCCGAGGTCGACCCGGCCGAGCGCCGCCTCGGCCCGTTGCCGCGCCTCGTTCTTCGCGACGCCGCGCGTCCGGAGCCCGTACGCCACGTTCTCACCGACCGTCGGGAACAGCGCGTAGCTCTGAAACACCATGGCCGTCGGCCGCTTCTGCGGTGGCCGGCGCGTCACGTCGTCCCCGCCGATGCGGACCGACCCCGCGTCCGGCGTCTCGAACCCACCGACGAGCCGGAGGAGCGTCGTCTTCCCACACCCCGACGGCCCGAGGAGCGACGCGAACGCCCCCGCCGGGACCTCGAGCGACACGCCGTCGACGGCCGTCACGTCGCCGTAGCGCTTCGTGACGCCGTCGATCTGGATGGCGGCGGGCTGACGGTCCATCGCGGATATGGGTAGGGGCACACCGGCGGCGTGCCCCTACGGGTGTGCCCGCCTCGGTGCCGAACCGGCAGGTCGACGCAGTCAGGCGGCCGGAGTCGGGCTAGGCGTTGAGCGCCGCCGTCACCTTGTCGGCGGCCTCCTGGAGGAGGATCGCGCTCTCGATCGGGAGGCCCGAGTTCTTGAGCAGCTCCATGCCCTCCTCCGCGTTCGTGCCCTGGAGGCGGACGATGAGCGGGACGGACAGGTCGATGTTCTGCGCCGCCTCGATCACGCCCTGCGCGACCACGTCGCACCGGACGATCCCGCCGAAGATGTTGACGAGGATCGCCTTCACGTTCGGGTCCGAGAGGATGATCCGGAACCCGGCCTCGACGGTCTCCGCCGACGCCGTGCCGCCGACGTCGAGGAAGTTGGCCGGCTCGCCGCCCGCCAGCTTGATGAGGTCCATCGTCCCCATCGCGAGGCCGGCGCCGTTGACCATGCACCCGACGTTCCCGTCGAGCTTGATGTAGTTGAGGTGGTGCTTGCCGGCCTCGACCTCGAGCGGGTCCTCCTCGGCCTCGTCGCGCATGTCGGCGAGGTCGGGGTGCCGGTAGAGCGCGTTGTCGTCGAGGTTGATCTTGGCGTCGAGCGCGACCACGCGGCCGTCGTCGGTCTTGACGAGCGGGTTGATCTCGGCGATCGTCGCGTCGGAGGCGCGGTAGGCCTTGTAGAGCGCCGCGATGAACTTCTTGGCCTCCTTGAGCGCCTGGCCCTCGAAGCCCAGCTTCGAGGCGACCTCGTTGACCTGGTACGGGCGGAGCCCGATGGCCGGGTCGACCCACACCTTGACGATCTTCTCGGGCGTCGCCTCGGCGACCTCCTCGATCTCGACGCCGCCCTCGGTCGAGGCCATGATGACGTCCATCCCCTTGCCGCGGTCGAGCGTCACGCCGACGTAGTACTCGTGGGCGATGTCCTCGGCGGCCGTCACGAGGACCTTCTGGACCTTCTGGCCCTCCGGCCCCGTCTGCGGCGTCACGAGCTGCATGCCGAGGATCTTCTCGGCGTTCCCGCGGACGCCGTCGAGGCTGGGCGTGAACTTGACGCCGCCGCCCTTGCCGCGCCCGCCGGCGTGGATCTGGGCCTTGACGACGAACTGCTCGACGCCGTCCTTCGCCATCGTCTCGGCCGCCTCGACGGCCTCCTCGACCGTGTCGGCGACGATGCCGCGCTGGACGGCGACGCCGTGCTCGGCGAGGATTTCTTTCGCTTGGTACTCGTGGACCTTCATCAGGGGATCGGGCGATTTGCGATTGCGGGAGTGGGGAGGCGACCTGCCACGTGGCCTCCGAGGGGCACGCCAAGCTACCCCCGGCCGTTCCGTGGACATCGGGTGATCTTGCGAAGTCCCGACGTCCCTGCCCAGCGCCGCCGCACGCCAGGCCACTCACCCGTTCCGCGACCGACACTCCCCCGATGACGAGGTTCGACTGGCACGTCCTCCGCCGCTTCGTCTCCGGCACCGCGCTCCTGCTCGTGCTGCTGGTGGCGACGTTCGTGGTGCTCGACCTCGCCGAGCGGATCGACGACTTCCTCGACCGCGGCGCGACGCCGGCCCAGATCTTCGGCGAGTACTACCTCTACTACGTCCCGGACATCCTCCGGCTGACGAGCCCGCTCGCGCTCTTCCTCGCGGCCGTCTACGTCACGGCCCGCCTCGCGCAGTCGATGCAGCTCACAGCGGTCCACATGGCCGGCGTCTCGACGTGGCGGTTCCTCCGGCCGTTCTTGCTGGCGGGCCTCGTGTTCACGGGCGGGATGCTGGCGTTCAACGGGTGGGCCGTGCCCCGCGCGAACGCCGTCGTCCACGCCTTCCAGAACCAGTACTACCGCGACGCGCCGGAGCGCAGCGGCGGGTCCGAGATCGTCCGCCAGACGGCGCCCGGCCAGATCCTCACGGCCCGCTACTTCGACCGCGAGCGGGGCCAGGCCTTCCGCGTCAGCGTCGTCTCCCTCGCCGACACGGCCGAGGGCGGCGTCACGAGCCGGCTCGACGCCTCGCAGATGACGTGGAGCGACTCGCTCCAGATCTGGCAGGCCGCCGACGTCGCCGTCCGCACGTTCGCGCCGACCGGCGCCGAGGCGTACGCGTATCACGCGGAGCTCGACACGGCCCTCGCCGTGCTCCCGCGCGACCTCGCCCAGTCCGAGCGCGACGCCGAGCGGATGACGCTGCCCGAGGCCCGGGCCTACGTGGCGTCGCTGGAGCGCGCGGGCGTGACGGAGCGCGGCCGGCCGCTCGTGGCCTACCACTCCAAGATCGCGTACCCGTTCGCCAACTTGATCCTCGTGCTCCTGGCGGTCCCGCTCGCCGCGCGGCGGCGCCGAGGCGGGCAGGCCGCCCAGCTCGCGCTCGGCCTCGGCGTGGCGTTCCTCTACCTCGCGCTCCAGAAGACGATCGAGCCGCTGGGCTACGTCCAGACGGTCCCCCCCGCCGTCGCCGCGTGGCTCCCGCACGCCGTGTTCGCGGGCGTCGCCGCCCTCCTCCTCCTCCGGGCCGACGGGTAGCGGCGGCGTGCGTGTGAACCGTCGCCCCCCAGACGTAGTGCACAGATCCTACTGGGCCCGAGGGCCCTACGTATACCGTTAAGTCCCATACTGAGAAGTGCGTCTCGCAACGGGCTGATTCCGGGAGACTTGGCGCCGTGTCCTTGGTTGAGACGCCATTTTCTCATGTTCCGCCGCCTCGTTCAGAGCTTTCTTGGACTTCCCCCGGTTGACCCGCCCTCATGACGACCCCACCACGTCATTCGGATCGCGTGCTCTCCTACCGCGATCTCGTCCGCATCCGCACGCAGATGGACCTGCCCGGACGCACCTCCGAGTTCACCGGACGCATCCGCGGCGAACGCGAGGGCGCCGTCGACGGGCTCCACTTCCGTGAGGTCCTGACCGCGGCCGAGCGCGAGGTCGTCGTGCGCGACCACCGTGGGGAGGCGCGCCCGATGCTCATGTTCGGCTCGAACAACTACCTCGGGCTCGCCACCCACCCGCGCGTGATCGCGGCCGTCCAGGAGGCCGTCGGGGAGTTCGGCGTCGGCGCGGGGGGGCCGCCGATCCTCAACGGGCACGGCCCCCTACACCGGGAACTGGAGGACCGACTCGCCGAGCACGAAGGCCAGGAGGCCGCCCTCGTGTTCTCGAGCGGGTACTCGGCCAACGTCGGGATGATGAGCGCCCTCCCGGGCCCGCGCGACCTCGTCCTCTACGACGACGAGATCCACGCCTCGATGCTCGACGGACTCAAGATGGGGCGGATCGAGGCCCGCCCGTTCCCGCACAACGACCACCGCGCGCTCGACGCGCTCCTCGAGACCCACGGCGCCGCCTACCAGGACGTGTTCGTCGCGGTCGAGGGCGTGTACTCGATGTCGGGAACCGTCGCCCGTCTCGACCGGATCGGCGAGGTGACCCGCCGGCACGGCGCCACCCTCATCGTCGACGAAGCGCATGGGACCGGCGTGACCGGCCCGAACGGCGCCGGGACGGTCGCCATGTTCGACGCGGCCGACGCGGTCGACATCGTGATGGGCACGTTCTCGAAGGCGTTCGGCGTCTCGGGAGGCTTCGTCGCCGCCGGCGGCGACGTCGTCGACTACCTCCGCTACTTCGCCCGGTCGTACGTCTTCTCGACGGCGCCGTCGACGGCCATCTGCGCGGCCGTCCTCGCCGGCCTCGACGTGCTCGCCGACGAGCCCGAGATCCACGGGCGGCTCATGGAGAACACCGGGTACCTCGCTCAGGCACTCCAGGAGCGCGGCTTCGCCGACGCCTCGGGCGTCACGGCCGTGTTCTCGCTCCCCGTCCCCGCCGGCACCGACGTCCGCGCGGCCGCGCACGACTTCCACCAGCGGGGCCTGTTCCTCAACCACATCGAGGCGCCGGCCGTCCCGACCTCGCAACAGCGGTTCCGCGTCAGCCTCACGTCGGACCACACGCGCGAGGACCTCGACGAGTTGCTGGAGGGCATCGACGCCGTGTGGGCCGCCCACGTCCTCCCCGTTGGCGGGACGGCGATCCCGGAGCCCCGGCTTAAACGGTAGCCCTCAGGCCTCGCCCTCGGGGCCCGAGAACTGGACCGACGGCTGCGGGGAGACCTCGCCGATCTCGCCGTGCTGCGCCTCGTACCGCTGGATGTTCTCGGCGAGCGCCGCCAGGAGCCGCTTGGCATGCCCTGGCGTGACCACGATCCGGCTCTTGACGCGGGCCTTCGGCACGCCCGGCATCACCCGGATAAAGTCGAGGATGAACTCCTCCGGGCTGTGGGCGATCATGACGAGGTTCGAGTACACGCCCTCGGCGATCTCTTCGGCGAGCTCGATGGAGAGGGACGGGTTCTGCGGGCCGGACTGGGGTTCCATGAGAGTCGGTCGTGTGGGGTCGGAAGCTAGGGGCGGCTGGCGAGGTCGTCGTCGAATCCGTCGCGGTCGAGGAGCGCGAGCGAGAGCGTCGTCGCCCACCGGGAGGCGAGCGCGCGGTCCGCACGCGCGATGGGGAGCACGAGCGACTCGGGCGACGCGCTGGGGACGCCTTCGAACGCCGCCAGCCGGCGGGGCCGGAGCACGAGCCGCGTCCGGAACATCCCGCTCCGGTACTCCACCTCGGACACGTCGGCGACGGGGACCCGGTGGGTCTCGACCTCGCTCGCCCCCTCGTGGCCCACCCATCGGGTGTCGATCACGAGGTCGCCGCCCTCGACGCGGAGCAGGCCGTGGAGCTGGTACGCCGCCGAGACCGTGACGCCGCCCTCGTGGACCAGATGGTGGCCGGCGATGCGGAATGGGAGACTTGGGAGCGCCTCCATCGCTCAGCGTGGGCGGCCGTTGCGGGCGAGCGCAGCGATCAGGTCGCTCCGCGTGAGGATGTCGAACCCGCCGGCCTCGGCGCGGACGAGGACGGCCCCGGCGTCGCCGTCGAGCGTGGCCGTGAGCTCGTCGAGGTGGACCGAGGCGGACACCACCGGGAGCGGCGCGCCCATCGCCTCGCGGACGGGCTCGTCGCGCGCCTCGGGCTGTGCGATCAGCCGGTGGAGCACGCCGCGCTCGTTGAGGCTGCCCACGACCTCGTCGCCGTCGAGCACCGGCACCTGGCTGATCCCGTGCGCGGTCATGGCCTCGATGGCCGAGGCGAGCGTGTCGTCGGGCGCGACGCCGATCACGGCCTCGGCGCGTGGGCGGACCGCCAGCACGTCCTCGAGCGTGAGCGTGTCGGGCTCCTCGAGAAACCCGTTCCGGCGCATCCACTCGTCGTTGTAGGTCTTGGAGAGGTAGCGGAAGCCACTGTCGGGCAGGAGGATGACCACGACGTCCTCCTCCGACAGCTCGTCCTCGTGCGCCCGGAGCCAGTCGAGCGCGCCGGCGACCGCCATCCCGCAGCTCTGGCCCACGAACAGCCCCTCCTCACGCGCCAGCCGCCGCGTCATCCGCATCGACGTCTTGTCGTCGACCTGGACGTAGTCGTCGATGAGCGAGAAGTCCATGTTCTTCGCCAGGATGTCCTCCCCGACGCCCTCGGTGAGGTACGGGTAGATCTCGGACTCCTTGAACTCGCCGGTCCGCCAGTACTCGGCGTAGACGCTCCCGTACGGGTCGACGCCGACCGTCTTGAGACCTGGCTTCTTTTCCTTGAGGTACTTCGTCGTCCCGGAGATCGTCCCGCCCGTCCCGGCGCCGGCGATAAAGTGCGTGATCCGGCCGTCGGTCTGGTCCCAGAGCTCGGGCCCCGTTGTCCGGTAGTGGGCCTCCGTGTTGGCCGGGTGGTCGTACTGGTTGGGGTAGAACGAGTTGGGGATCTCCTTCGACAGGCGAGCGGCGACCGAGTAGTAGCTCCGCGGGTCGTCCGGGGCCACGTTCGTCGGGCAGACGATGACCTCGGCGCCGAGCGCGCGGAGCACGTCGACCTTCTCGGGGCTCTGCTTGTCGGTCGTGGTGAAGATGCAGTTGTAGCCCTTCGCGATGGCTGCGATGGCCAGGCCGGCGCCCGTGTTGCCGGACGTCCCCTCGATGATCGTCCCGCCCGGCTTGAGGTGCCCCTTGGCCTCGGCGGCCTCGATCATCGCCACGCCGATCCGGTCCTTGACCGACCCGCCAGGGTTGAAGAACTCGACCTTCGCGAGGACGGTGCAGGGCAGGTCCCGCCCCAGCGTCTGGAGGCGGACGAGCGGCGTGTTGCCGATGGTGTCGAGGATGGAGTCGGACCACATGAGGGCGCAGGATCGGTCGGGCCTGAAAGCTACTCGGCCGGGCGTGCGGTCCCCGTGAGGATCGGCGCGCCCGATGCGCCCCGCCTCGGCGCCGAGGCGGAAGCGCCTGACGG
>JAAXJP010000389.1 GCA_012269805.1 Rubrivirga sp. | reverse complement strand
CCCCGGCGCCCAGGCCGAGTGGGGCGAACGGCGCGCCCGCCGGGGGCGGCGCGGACGGTGGCGAACTTCCCGCCCGGCTGGCCGCCCCCGAGGTCACGCTGCCCGAGGGCGCGGAGACGGGCGCCATCAAGGGCGTCGGCGCGCGGATCGTCGAGAACATGGAGGCCAGCCTCACGATCCCGACCGCCACGAGCGTCCGCGAGATCGCGGTCAAGCTCCTGAGCGAGAACCGGCGGCTGATCAACCAGCACCAGAAGCGCGTCGGCGGCGACAAGGTCACGTTCACGCACCTGATCGCCTACGCCATCGTGCGGGCCATGGAGGCCGTGCCGAGCATGAAGGCCGCCTTCCGCGAGCACGACGGCCAGCCCGAGCGGATCGACCCGTCGACGACGTCGTTCGGCCTCGCCATCGACATCGAGAAGCGCGGGAAACGCCAGCTCCTCGTCCCCAACATCAAGCAGGCCGAGTCGCTGAGCTTCGCCGAGTTCCTCGGCGCCTACAACGACGTGGTCAAGCGCGCGCTCGGCGGGAAGCTCCAACTCGACGACTTTGCCGGCACGACGGCCACGCTCACGAACCCGGGCGGCATCGGGACCCAGATGTCGGTCCCGCGCCTCATGCCGGGCCAGAGCGTGATCGTCGCCGTCGGCGGGATCGGGTACCCGCCGGAGTACGCGGGGATGGACCCGGGCGAGCTGTCCCGCCTCGGGCTCTCGCCGGTCATGACGATGACGAGCACCTACGACCACCGCGTGATCCAGGGCGCGGAGTCGGGCGAGTTCCTCAACGTCATCGCCGACCTGCTCCAGGGCGGGCGCGGGTTCTACGAAGAGGTCTTCCATAGCCTCGGCCTCCACACGCCGCCGTTCCGCGGCAAGGCCGACTCGACGCCGGCGCTCGGCAAGGCCGCGCTCGGCTCCGGCGCCAAGGCGTCGAAGGTCGAGAAGCAGGCCCGCGTCTACGAGCTCATCCGGGCCTACCGCGTCCGCGGCCACCTCCTCGCCGACACGAACCCGCTCGGCTACGAGCCCCGCAACCACACCGAGCTCGACCCGGCCAGCTACGGCCTCACGGTCTGGGACCTCGACCGGACGTTCTTCACGGGCGGCATGGCCGGCGTGACCGGCGGCGGCCTCGCGGGGAACCACACGATGACGCTCCGCGACATCCTCGACACGCTCTGGGACACCTACACCGGGCACGTCGGGAGCGAGTTCATGCACCTCTCCTCGCCCGAGGAGAAGCGCTGGCTCATCGAGCGGATCGAGCCCCAGCAGTTCCGCGAGCCCATCGACACGGCCCGGAAGAAGCGGATCTTCGAGAAGCTCAACGAGGCCGAGGCCCTCGAGCAGTTCATCCACACGAAGTACATCGGGCACAAGCGGTTCTCGCTCGAGGGCGCCGAGACGATGATCCCGCTCCTCGACGCCGTCATCTCGGACGCGGCGGACCAGGAGACCGACGAGGTCGTGATCGGGATGGCCCACCGCGGGCGGCTCAACGTGCTCACGAACATCCTCGGGAAGCCCTACGACCGCGTGTTCAGCGAGTTCGAGGGGACCGTCGACCCCGACGCCGTCCACGGCTCGGGCGACGTGAAGTACCACCTCGGCCAGACCGGCACGCACACGTCGCCGAACGGCTCCAAGACGCAGCTCACGCTGGCCTCCAACCCGTCGCACCTCGAGGCCGTCAACCCGGTCGTCGAGGGGATGGCGCGGGCCAAGCAGCAGCGGATCGTCGAGGCGCACCCCGACGCGTCCGAGAAGCGGCTCCGCGACAAGGTCCTCCCGATCCTCGTCCACGGCGACGCCGCGTTCGCGGGGCAGGGCGTGGTCGCCGAGACGCTCAACCTGTCGCAGCTCGAGGGCTACCGGACGGGCGGGACGGTCCACCTCGTGGTCAACAACCAGATCGGGTTCACGACGCTCCCGATGCACTCGCGCTCCTCGGCCTACGCGACCGACATCGCGCGGATGATCCAGGCCCCGATCTTCCACGTCAACGGCGACGACCCCGAGGCGGCCGTCCGCGTCGCGCGCCTCGCGCTCGACTACCGGAACGTGTTCAACAAGGACGTGGTGATCGACCTCGTCTGCTACCGGAAGTACGGCCACAACGAGGGCGACGAGCCGTCCTACACGCAGCCGCTCATGTACGCCGACATCGGCGCGCACCGGAGCGTCCGGAAGCTGTACCTCGAGCTCCTCCTCCGCCGCGGCGAGCTGACGCCCGAGCAGGCCGAGGCCATCCTCGACGACTTCAAGGACAAGCTGGACTCGGCCTTCGAGGAGACGAAGGAGCTGGCCGAGAGGCACAAGGACCGCCAGCCGGTCGCCGTGCCGATCGAGACCGAGGACGCCGCCGTCGCGACGGCCGCCGACCGCGACCAGCTGACGCGCGTCATGGAGGCCCTCGTCACGATGCCCGACGACCTCCAGGTCCACAAGAAGCTGGCCCGGCTCGTCGTCGACCGCCGGCGGAAGCAGTTCGAGGAGGGGACCATCGACTGGGCCTTTGCCGAGTCGCTCGCGTTCGGGACGCTGCTCCTCGAGGGCACGCCGGTCCGCCTCAGCGGCCAGGACTCCGGGCGCGGGACGTTCAGCCAGCGCCACGCCATCCTCTACGACCAGGAGGACGGCCACCGCTACCTCCCGCTCAACCACCTCGCGCCGGGCGGTCCCGGCGACGGTCAGGCGCGGTTCCAGGTCTACGACTCGCTCCTCAGCGAGTACGCCGCGCTCGGCTTCGAGTACGGCTACTCCGTCGCCGACCCGTCGGCGCTCGTGCTCTGGGAGGCCCAGTTCGGCGACTTCGTCAACGGGGCACAGATCATGATCGACCAGTTCATCACGGCGGCCGAGGCCAAGTGGGGCCAGACGTCGTCGCTGGTGATGCTGCTCCCGCACGGGTACGAGGGCCAGGGGCCGGAGCACTCGTCGGGCCGCCTCGAGCGGTTCCTCCAGGCCTGCGCCGAGGACAACCTCATCGTGGCCAACTTCTCGACGCCGGCCAACTACTTCCACGCGCTCCGGCGGCAGGTCAAGCGGGCCGACAAGAAGCCGCTCGTCGTCATGACGCCGAAGTCGCTCCTCCGCCTGCCGGAGGCCGTGACCTCGGTCGAGGAGCTCGCCGACGGCGCGTACCGCCCGTTCATTGCGTCTGAGGGCGCGCCCGAGGCGGACCGCCTCGTGATCTGCTCGGGCAAGGTCGTGTACGACGTGCTCAAGGCCCGCGAGGCGCTCGACCGCCCGTCGTCGGTGGCCGTCGCGCGGCTGGAGCAGTTCTACCCGTTCCCCGAGGACGCCGTCCGCGAGGAGCTGGCGCGGTTCGAGGGCAAGCCCGTCGTGTGGCTGCAGGAGGAGCCGGAGAACATGGGCGCCTGGACGTTCGTCCGGCCCCGCTTCGACACGCTCCTCGAAGAGCTCCACGGCGACTGCTCGCACCGGATCCGGTACGCGGGCCGCGCGGCGGCGGCCTCGCCGGCCGCGGGCTCGGCCAAGGTCCACGCGGCCGTGCAGGAGCAGATCCTCCGCGACGCGCTCGGGATCGAGAGCTAGCCCCGCCGTCTCTGCCGACCGGGAGGGGCGCGCCGCCGGCGTGCCCCTCCGTCGTTCGACGCCCGACTCATGGCCCCCACCGAGCTCCGCCCCTGGTCGCGCGCCGTGGTCAAGGTGGGGAGCGCGCTCGTCGCGCCCGACGGCGTGCCCAGCGACCGCCACCTCGGCGCGATCGCCGGGTTCGTCCGGGCGACGGCCGAGGCGGGGCGGGAGAGCGTGGTCGTGTCGTCGGGCGCCGTCGCCGCCGGGCTCGCGGCCGTGGGCGGGCGCCGGCCGCGGACGATCCCCGAGAAGCAGGCGCTCGCCGCGGTCGGCCAGCCGCGGCTGATGGGGCGCTGGGGGCGGCTCCTCGACGCCCCCGTCGCGCAGGTCCTCCTCACGCACGACGACCTCGTCCACCGCGACCGCTTCCTCAACGCGCGGACCACGCTGGCCGAGCTGCTCGGCCGCGGCGTCGTCCCCGTCGTCAACGAGAACGACACGGTCGCGGTCGACGAGCTGAAGGTGGGCGACAACGACAACCTCGCCGCCCACGTCGCCGTGCTCACCGAGGCGGACCTCCTCGTGATTCTGACCGACGTCGACGGCCTCTTCGACGCCGACCCCCGCGCGAACGCCTCAGCCCGCCTCGTGCCCGTCGTGGACCGGGTCGACGCGGGCGTCCACGCGATGGCGGGCGGGGCCGGGACCGACGCCGGGACGGGCGGGATGCGGACAAAGCTCCAGGCGGCCGAGAAGGCGACCTCGCGCGGCATCGCCACCGTCCTCGTCAACGGCACCGACGCCGGCCGGCTGGCGGCGCTCGCCGACGGCACGCTCCACGGCACGCTGTTCCGAGCCCAGAGCCCGCCGCTGCCCGCGAGAAAGCACTGGCTCCTCCACGCGACGCCGGTCGCCGGCCGGCTCGTGGTGGACGCGGGGGCCGCCGAGGCGGTGTGCCGGCGCGGCGCGTCGCTGCTGGCGTCGGGCGTCGTTTCGGTCGCGGGCGACTTCGGACGCAGCGAGCCGGTCGAGATCGCCGACGAGGGGGGGCGCGTGCTCGCACGGGGGATCGCGCGGTACGCGGCCTACGAGCTGTCCCGCGTTCGCGGGCGGCAGAGCGGAGAAGTGGAAGCGGTTCTGGGCTACGCCGGCCCCTCGGCCGTCGTCCACCGTGACGATCTTGCGCTCATCGAGACTCCCGACTCCGATGGCTGAGATTCTGACCGCGTCCCTGGACGACCTCGTCGCCGCCTGCAAACGGGCGTCGCGGCAGGTCGCCGCGCTCTCGACGGAGGCCAAAGACCGCGCGCTCCTCGCGATGGCCGACGCGCTCGAAGCGCGCGAGTCGAAGATCCTCGACGCCAACCGGCGCGACCTCGACGGCGCCGCCGGGCGCGGGCTGTCGGACGCGATGACGGACCGGCTCACGCTCAGCCCGGAGCGAGTCAAAAAAATGGCCGACGCGCTCCGCGAGGTGGCGTCGTTCGACGACCCGGTCGGCGAGGTGGCCGAGACGCGGCGGCGGCCGAGCGGCATCGAGGTCGGGCGGATGCGCGTGCCGCTCGGCGTGATCGCGATGATCTACGAGGCCCGTCCGAACGTGACGTCCGACGCGGCCGGGCTGTGCTTCAAGGCCGGCAACGCGGTCGTCCTGCGGGGCGGGTCGGAGGCGGTCCACTCGAACCGGGCCGTCGCGGCGGCGCTCCACGAGGCGCTGGAAAAAGAAGGCATCGACCCGGCCGCCGTTACGCTCGTCCCGACGACCGACCGCGAGGCGATCAAGGACCTCATCCGGATGAACGAGCATCTGGACCTCGTCATCCCGCGCGGCGGCGAGGGGCTCATCCGGTTCGTCGACGAGCACAGCCGCGTGCCGGTCATCAAGCACTACAAGGGCGTCTGCCACCTGTTCGTGGACGAGTCCGCCGACCTCGACGTCGCGCTCGACCTTCTTCTGGATGGCAAGCTTTCGCGGCCCGGCGTCTGCAACGCGCTCGAGACGCTGCTCGTCCACGAGGCCGTCGCCGCGCGCTTCCTCCCACGCGCCCACCGCGAGCTAGCGGCGCACGACGCGGAGATCCGAGGAGACGTCGCTACCCGCCAGGTCCTCGGCGAGTCGGTCCCCGAGGCCACCGAGGCGGACTACGAGGCGGAGTTTCTGGCGCCCATCATCGCCGTCCGCGTCGTCGACGGGATCGACCGGGCGCTCGACCACGTGGCGACGTACGGCTCGCAGCACACCGAGGTGATCGCGACCGAGAGCGTGGCCGCGGCCCGCCGCTGGGTCCGCGAGGTCGACGCGTCGGTCGTCCTCGTCAACGCGTCGTCGCGGTTCTCGGACGGCGGCGAGCTCGGGCTGGGCGCCGAGATCGGCATCTCGACGACGAAGCTCCACGCGTTCGGCCCGATGGGTCTGGAGGCGCTGACGACGCAGAAGTTCGTCGTCCACGGGGCCGGGGAGACGCGCCACGCCGTCCCGCCCCGCGCGAGCTAGCCCGTGCTCGACCTCCTCGCCTTCGACCTCGACGGGACGCTCGCCGACACCGAGTCGCTCAAGGGCCAGTCGTACGGCTGGGCCGCGCACGAGCTCGACCCGTCCATCGACCCGGCCGACGTGGAGGCGGCGTACGTGCCGTACATCGGCGGCGGGCGAGAAGAGATCGCGGCCGGCCTGCTCGGCCACTTCGGGCTGGCGGAGGCCGCCCGCCGGCACGACGCGTCGGTCGAGCCGTGGGAGTCGTTCGTCGGCCTTCGGCTGGAGCGCTATCGGGGGATGCTCCGCGACGCCGACCTCGTCCGCCGCCACGCGCTGCCCGGGGCGCTCGCGGTCGTCGAGGACGCCCGCCGCCTGGCGCGCGGCGTCGCCGTCGTGACCACGACCGACCGGGCCAACGCGCGGCCCGTCCTCGACGCCCTCGGCCTCGGCGACGCGTTCGACATCGTCGTCACGTCGGACGACGTAGAGGCGCACAAGCCGGACCCGTGCGGCTACCGGCTCGCGCTCGACCATCTCGGCGCCGATCCGGCCTGGTCCCTCGCCGTCGAGGACTCGCCGACGGGCGCCCGCGCCGCCGTCGCCGCTCGCCTCCAGGTCCTCGCCGTGCCGTCTGAGTCCACGCGCGACGGACTTCAGGCCCTCGTCCGTGACGGCGTGCTCTCGCCCGCCGCGGTGGTCGAACCGGGCGCGCTGGCCGGGGCCGTCCGCCAGCGCGCCGAGGCGGCGTCGCCCGCCTAGCGGCGCGCGTCGAACTGGGCCTGGAGCGCGTCGATAAAGGCCACCGCGCTGTCGGTGTACGGGTTGACGTGGTGCGCGCGGAAGATGTCGGCCGAGACGATGTGGGTCGCCTCCGAATAGCTGGCCGCCCGGTCGATCCGGTCGAGCGTCCGATGGTAGGCGCTCGGGGAGCCCTCGAAGAGCTCCTCGACGTACCAGTCGCGGCGGTCTCGGGCGCCGTGGCCGAGAACGCGTGCTTCGAGCGCGTCGAGCGACGGGCTGGCGGGCGCGTCGCCAAGGTCGTCGGTCGGTACGTCGCGGGGCGGGGTCGGGAGCTTCTGGGCGAGCTCGGAGGCGGCGAACCGTTTCCAGAGCGGCACGTCGTCCGCGTCCCCCGCGTCGGTCTCGGCAAGCGGGGTCTCCGAGGGGCTCTGCGTCCGAGCGATCCGTTGCCAGAGCGGCTCCTCATCGCCCTCATGGGCCTCGGCGGTCGTCGGGGGGGAGGCGGGCTCGACTGGGA
>JAAXJP010000575.1:5128-7290 GCA_012269805.1 Rubrivirga sp. | reverse complement strand
AGGGGGGGCTCCCCCCTACTCACCGGCCGGCGGCGAACTCGTTGACGTGGGAGGCGAACGCGAGGTCGGTCTCGGTCACGCGGTTCCCGGCGTCGTGCGTCGAGAGGGCGAGCGAGACGTGGTTGTAGACGTTGGCGATCTCGGGGTGGTGATCCATCGCCTCGGCCACGAACGCGACGCGCGTGAGAAAGGCGAAGGCCTCGCGGAAGTCGGCGAACTCGTCGTCGCGGACGATCCGGTTGCCGTCCTCGTCGGCCTCGGCGCGCCACCCGTCGAGGTCGGCGAGGGCGGCGGCGATCTGGTCGTCGGAGAGCGGGGTGCGGGCGGGCATGGGCTAGAACCGGAGGAGGAGGCCGGGCGTGCGGACGACGGCCTCGGCCGCCGCGGCGGCGGCCTCGGCGTCGGCCGGCTGCGGGACCACGTAGCCCGAGAAGAACACGAACCAGACCACGATGTAGATCGGGATCAGAATCGGGAGCGCGTACTTGATCACGTAGGCCACGAACGACGGCGTCTGGACGCCCGAGCTCTCGGCGATGGCCTTGACCATGAAGTTCGGACCGTTGCCGATGTAGGTCAGCGCGCCGAAGAACACGGCAGCCACCGAGATCGCCTGGAGGTAGAACGTGGTCTCGATCGACGTCCCGGCCCCGACCACGGCGAAGTCGCTGACCATCGACGGCACGTTGACGTCCATGCCGAACTTGCCCATCGCGGCCGAGAGGAAGCTCACGTACGTCGGCGCGTTGTCGAGGACGCCCGAGAGCATCCCCGTCCCGAAGTAGAACGTCGTGACCCCGATCGAATCGGCGTTGACCTGGGCCCACTGGCCGATCAGCGTGAGCGCCGGCTGCATCGTGAGGAAGATGCCGATAAACAGGAAGCCGACCTCCTTGATCGGCTCGAAGTTGAAGTCGTTGCCGCGGAGGGCCTCCGGCTTGGCGGTCTTGTAGGCCGCCACACAGACGGCGAACATGATGACCTCCCGGATCCCGAACGGGACGTGGAGGATCTCGTGGAGGTCGGGGACCCACCCGAAGATGTTCGGGTCGAGGAACACGCTAGCGATCACGACGCCGAGCCACAGGAAGCCGGCCTTCCCCTCGATCTCGAGCTGCTTCGGGTTCGGCCGGTCGCTCGGCAGGTCGACCTCGACCTCGCCCTCAGCGTGGACGTCCTGGACGTCCTCGACGCCCGGGGCTTCCGGGACGGCGCGCGCGCCCGGGACCTCGCCCGGCTCGACGTCGCGGCCCACGTCCTCGGCGCCCTCGCGGAGGCTCTCCGCCTTGTTCCGCCGGTCGATGACGTAGAACACGGCCGTGATCGCGAGGATCGTCGGCAGCCAGATGTACCAGATGTGGGTGACCGTCCAGAAGAACGGGACGCCGCGCAGGAAGCCGAGGAACAGCGGGGGGTCGCCGATCGGCGTCAGCGCGCCGCCGACGTTCGAGACGATGAAGATGAAGAAGACGATGTGGTACGCCTTCAGCCGCCCCGCGTTGAGCCGCATGTACGGCCGGATGAGGAGCATCGACGCCCCGGTCGTCCCGATAAAGTTGCTCAGAACGGCGCCGGCGAGCAGGAGCACCGAGTTGTTCTTGGGCGTCCCGGGGAAGTCCGTCTTGATGAGGATCGTGCCCGAGGCCACGAACAACGCGCCGAGGAGGGCGATAAACGAGAAGTACTCCTCGGCCGCGTGGAGGATGGGGAGCGTGTCGTGGAGCCCGAGCCAGTAGTAGAGCGCGACGGCCGCGCCCAGCGCGATCGCGACGTGGGGGTAGTAGTGGTGCCAGAAGTGCGGGTAGAACAGCGGGCCCGTCGCGATCATCAGGAGGAGGACCGCGAACGGGATCGTCAGCCAGACCGGCGGCGGGGGGTGCTCGGCCCCGTGGCCGTCGGCGTCGCCGTGGACGCCCTCGCCCTCGTCCAGCGCGATCTCGCCGCTCTCGAGCGCCGTCTCCCCCTCGGGCCCGTCGCCGGGCATCACCTCGTCGGCTTCCGGTTCTTGGATCGGGCCCGCGTTCGTCTCGATCGCGTCGCCGGCGGGCGCGCCGTCGGCCGGGTCCGCGTCCTGGGCCAGCGCTGGCGCCGCCAGGAGGACGAGTGCGAGGACCGCGAGGAGCGGCGCGGAAAGCAGCTGGGCGAGCCGTGTCATGTACGGG
>JAAXJP010000575.1:0-5118 GCA_012269805.1 Rubrivirga sp. | reverse complement strand
GGTGGGCCTAGTGGGCGGCGTCGTGCGCGGGCGCCGGCGGCGGGGTGAGGGCGACCTCGTCAGGCCACGCGACCGGGACCACGACGACCTCGTCGGCCGCGGCGGACTCGACGGCGGCGGCCTTGAGCTCCGACGTCTCTAGGAGCGACCGGACCGCCCGCTCGCTCTGGGCGAGGAACGGCGACGGCCAGAACCCGAGGAGCAGCATCAGCGCCGCGAGCGGGACGAGGAGCCCGACCTCGCGGCCGTTGAGGTCCTTCATCGTCGTGTTCGCCTCGTGCGTGACCTCGCCGAAGAACGTCCGGTACACCATCCATAGGAGGTACACGGCGGCGAAGATCACGCCCGTCGTCGCCACGGCGACGAGGAGCGGGTTGCCGACCGTCGGCGAGTTCCAGCTTCCGATGAGGATCATGAACTCGCCCACGAACCCGTTGAGGCCCGGCAGGCCGGCGCTCGCGAACACGCTGAACAGCATGAAGAAGGTCAGGACCGGGACGGTCTTGGCGATGCCGCCGTAGTCGGCCATCGCGCGCGTGTGCCGCCGCTCGTACATCATCCCAATGATGAGGAAGAGCGCGCCCGTCGAGAGCCCGTGGTTCACCATCTGGATCAGCGAGCCCTGGACGGCGATCGTGTCGAAGGCGAACACGCCGAGGACCACGAACCCGAGGTGGGACACCGACGAGTAGGCGACGAGCTTCTTGACGTCGGTCTGCGCGAACGCCACGAGCGCGCCGTACACGATGCCGACGACGGCGAGGATCGCGATCGGCATGGCCAGCTCGGCGCTGGCGTTCGGGAAGAACGGGACGACGAACCGGAGCAGGCCGTACGTCCCCATCTTCAGCAGCACGCCGGCCAGGACGACCGAGCCGCCCGTCGGCGCCTGCGTGTGCGCGTCGGGCAGCCACGTGTGGAGCGGGAACAGCGGGACCTTGATCGCGAACGCCAGCGCGAACAGGCCGAACATCGCGTACTGGAGCCCGAGCGGCACCCCGAACTGGACCAGCTTGTACCAGTCGGTCGTGAACACGCCGCCGTTGACGGCGTCGCCGGCCTCGAACCCGAGCCACAGCACGCCGACCAGCATCAGCAGCGACCCGACGAGCGTGTAGATCACGAACTTGATCGCCGCGTAGACCCGGTCCTCCCCGCCCCAGATGCCGATGATGAACACCATCGGGATCAGCGTGAGCTCGAAGAAGATGTAGAACAGGAAGACGTCGAACGCCGCGAACACGCCGAGCACGCCGGTCTCGAGGAGCAGCATGAGCGCGTAGTACCCACGGTGCGCCTTCCCGATGTAGGTCCACGACGAGAGGACGATGATCGGCCCGAGGAGCGTCGTGAGCAGGATCAGGAGCAAGTTCAGCCCGTCGATCCCGACGAAGTACGAGATGTCGACGGAGCCGAACCACGGGAGCCGCGTCGCGAGCTGGGGCGCCTCGGCGGTCGAGACGGCCGGGTCGAACCCGAGCCACAGCCCGAGCGACAGGACGAACGTGACGCCCGTGACCGCCAACGAGGCCCACCGGACCGCGTCGACGCTCTTCAGGAACGCGACGAGGAGCGCGCCGACGGCGGGCAGGAAGATGACGAGCGAGAGGAGCCCGGGGAGGTCAGCCATGGAGTCGAGTGGGGCGGCCTGACTGCGTCGACCTTGCGGTTCGGCGCCGAGGTGAAGTGGGCTAGACGAACAGGACGAGCGCGACGACGGCCACGACGCCCACGACGATCGCGAGCGCGTAGGTCTGGACGACGCCGGTCTGGACGCCGCGGAGGCCGCTGGCCGCGCGGCGCACGAGCCCGGCGAGGCCCATCACGCCGCCGTCGACCACGTTCTTGTCGAACGGCGCGAACACCTTCCGAGCGCCCTCGACGGTGCCCCTGACGAACGTCGCGTTGTAGAACTGGTCCCAGCCCCAGACGTGGCTGGCGGGCGTGTAGAACAGGCCGAACACCTTCCGCGCCTTCCGGTCGGCCTCGGGGCCGCGCTTGCCGAAGCGGAAGTAGTACACCGCGGCCCCGATGCCGACGAGGGCGACGACGGCGCCGAGCCCCAGGAGCGCCCACTCGACGGCGTGCGAGACGTGGTGCTCGCCCTCGTAGTACGGCGAGACGCTCGCCCACAGCGGGTCGAGGCTGTCGGCGACCGGCCCGAGGTGGTCGCCGTGGCCGACGAGCCAGCCGTGGATCCAGCTGCCCGGCAGGCCGAGGTCCTCGAACACGGGCGGGAGCCCGAGGAACCCGCCGACGACGGCGAGGCCCGCGAGCACGACGAGCGGGACGGTCATCGTCCACGGGCTCTCGTGCGGGTGCGTGTCCATCGAGTCGGGCCAGCGCGGGGTCCCCTCGAACGTGAGCAGGTACGCCCGCGTCATGTAGATCGCCGTGAGGACCGCCGTGATGAGGCCCACGACCCAGAGCGCCATGTAGCCGATGTGGGCCGACTGGCCGAACTCGAAGACGCGGAACAGGATCTCGTCCTTCGAGAAGAAGCCCGCCAGCGGCGGGAGGCCGGCGATCGCGAGCGTCGAGAGGCCGAACGTGATGGCCGTGATCGGCATGAACTTGCGGAGGCCGCCCATCGTCCGCATGTCCTGGGCGTCGAACGGGCCGTCGTACGGGAGCGGGCTGTGGCGGAGGGTGTTCTGCGTCGCCTCCGAGTCGAGCGGCGTGTCGTGGCTGCCGGGTCCGTGGTGCGACGGGATCAGCCCCTTGTGCTCCAGCTCGTGCTCGACGTGGTGCATCGAGTGGATGACCGAGCCCGAGCCGAGGAAGAGGCACGCCTTGAAGAAGGCGTGGGTCATCACGTGGAAGATGGCCACGAAGAACGCGCCGACGCCGGCCGCCAGGAACATGTAGCCCAGCTGGCTGACCGTCGAGTAGGCCAGCACCTTCTTGATGTCGTTCTGCGTGATGGCCACCGTCGCCGCCATGATGGCCGTGACCGCGCCGACGGTCGCGATGATCCAGAGCGCGCCCGAGTTGAGGACGAGCGGCGAGAGCCGGGCCAGGAGGTACAGGCCCGAGGTCACCATCGTCGCGGCGTGGATGAGCGCCGAGACCGGCGTCGGGCCGGCCATCGCGTCGGGGAGCCAGACGAAGAGCGGGATCTGCGCGCTCTTGCCCGTCGCCCCGATCAGCAGGAGGACCGTCACCCAGAACCCGGTCGGGCCGGCGAAGAGCGCGAGCGTCTCGGGCTGGAGGAGCGTGGCGAAGTCGAGCCCGAACACGCCGCCCTGCGCGTCGACGACGGTCTTGAAAATGATGAACATCGCCAGGAGGAAGGCGAAGTCGCCCACGCGGTTGACGATGAACGCCTTGTTGGCCGCCGCCGAGTTCTTGAGGTCCGTGTACCAGAACCCGATGAGGAGGTAGCTGCACAGCCCGACGCCCTCCCAGCCGAGGAACAGGACCGGCAGGCTCTCCGCGAGCACCAGGTTGAGCATCGCGAAGATGAACAGGTTCAGGTACGCGAAGAACCGCCAGTACCCGTCGTCGCCGTGCATGTACCCGATCGAGTACAGGTGGATGAGCGAGCCGACGCCCGTGACGATCATCGTCATGAGCAGCGAGAGCTCGTCGATCCGGTAGGCGAAGTCGACCCGGAGGTCGCCGGCCTGGAGCCACGTGAAGTAGCGGACGACCTCGGCGGCTTCGAACCCGAAGAACAGCAGGCACGTGACCGCGAACGGGACGGCGACGGCGGCCAGCGCCAGCCCGCCGAGCAGCCACTCCTGCTTCCGCCAAGCAGGCCAGAACAGGCCCATCACCCCGTTGAGGCCCGCGATCACGATCGGCGGGAGGAGGATGAGCTGGACGAGGAGTTCCATGGTCGAGGGCAAGGGGGATGGGGCATGCGGAAGGGGCGGGAGGCCTCATGCCCCTCGCCCCTCGCCGCTTACCCTCTGAACAGTCGGAGCTCGTCGACGTTGATCGTGAGCTTGTTCCGGAACATGGCGATCACGATGGCGAGGCCCACGGCGGCCTCGGCCGCGGCCACGCTCATCACGAAGAAGACCAGGATCTGGCCGTCGACGTCGCCAAAGGCCTGGCTAAAGGCGACGAGCGTGAGGTTCACCGCGTTCAGCATGAGCTCGATGCTCAGGAACACGACGATCACGTTCCGCCGGAGGAGCACGCCGAGCACGCCGATCGTGAAGAGGACGGCGCTCAGCGAGAGGTACCAGGTGAGATCCATGGAGCGGTCGGGGGTGGCCGCCGACCGCCCGAGGCGGCCGGTGTCGGCGCGCTAGGCGAATCGCTTTTTGGCGAGGAGGACGGCGCCGATCGTGGCCGCCAGCAGGAGGGCCCCGACGATCTCGAGCGTGAACGCGTGCCGCGTCAGGAGCGCCACGCCGATCCGCTCGACCGACGTCGGGTCGACGGGCACGACGGCCACCTCGCCCTCGTCGACCACGGCGGCCTCGCCCTCGGGGCCGACGACGATGGCCTCGCCGGCGGGGTCGACCACGGCCACGGGCACCTCGGTGGGGTTGGGGAACAGGTCGGTCTGCTCGGCGACGGCCGTCAGCAGGAGGGCCAGGACGGCCACGCCGCCCACGAACGCCACGGCGCGCTGCCACGTGAACGCGCTCAGGCGCGGCGTCTCCTCGAGGTTGAGGAGCATGATCACGAACAGGAACAGGACCATGATGGCCCCGGCGTAGACCAGGACCTGGACGACCCCGATGAACGTCGCGTTCAGCGTGAGGTAGAGGCACGCGATGGCCAGCATCGTCTGGACCATCCAGAGCGCGCTGGCGACCGGGCTCCGCGAGATGAGCATGCCGAGCGAGCCGGCCACCGCGAACACGGCGAACACGAAGAAGAGGAACGTCTCCACGGGTCGGGGTGAGAGGGAGCCTGGGTCCGGGCAGAGGGCGCCCGGTGAGGGGCCGCCAAGATACCGGCCCTCCTCCGGCGTGGACAACCGAGCGGCGATCCCCGCGGGATTCCTCCGTGAAGAGCCACGCCACCGCGGCCCGACGCCCGCCCGCGACGGGCCCGAGCGCGCCGACGCAACCGGACCCGCGCCCGCCCCGTCTATCTTCGCCCTGCCTGGACGCCCCGGCGCCCCCCGCCCCTCCGCCCCGCGGGCGCCGCCGCCCC
>JAAXJP010000602.1 GCA_012269805.1 Rubrivirga sp. | reverse complement strand
CGCCGCCCGCGCGGGGCCTAGCCGGCCCGCCCGAGCGCGCGGGACCCGGCCAGGCCTGTGCGGGCGGGCACGGGGCATGGGGGGGGAAGAGCTGGCGGCCGTGTTACCGGTCGCCAGCCCAGCAGCGCGAAGGCTGCGTCAACACTCGAACACGCTAGTTCTGCGTGATGACGGTCGTGTTGTTGTCACCGAGCTCGGTGACGTCGGCCAGGTGGCCGGCGCCTGTCTGTGAGATCGTGATCGAGTTCATGTTGCCGTCGATGTACAGGCCATAGCCGCCCGTGCCACCGTCGACCCGGTTGCCCGTCCCGTCCTGGAGGATCGAGATCGTGTTGTCCGAGGCGCCGTTGCCGAAGTAGCCGTCGACGTAGTTGTTGTCGCCGCCCACCTGGTCAAGGTCGAACGAGTTGCCCGAGACGCCGCCGCCCGGGGCGGGGGGCGTGCCGCGGCCGTTGATGAACACCGTGTTGTTGTCGGAGGTCTGGTTGATGTCGATCGTGTTGTCGTCACCCCAGATCTCGTACACAGCGCGGTTGTTGTTGCCCGACTGCGTGTAGACGGACGAGTTGTTGTTGCCGTTCGTCATCCGCTGGCGGGTGATGTTGCCACTCCCGGACTGGATCACGTCCGTGATGTTGCTGTTGCCGACCTGCTGGACGGTGGCCTCGTGGTTGGACCCGGTCTGCGTGACGACGACGTCGTTGAGGTCGCCGGTCTGCGTGAGGGTCGCCGTCGAGTTCGCGTCGCTGGCGAAGAAGCCCGCCACGACGAGGGCGAAGTTCTGGTTGCCGGTCTGCGTGATGGTGGCGTCGTTGTTCGTCCCGTCGTTGAACGCGCGGGCGAAGTTGAGGTCGCCGGTCTGCGTCGAGGTCACGTCGTTGCCGCTGCCGAAGAACGTGCCCATGTCGTGGTCGACCACGTTCGAGGTGCCCGTCTGGGTCGCGGTGGCGCTGTTGCTCGTGCTCCCGAGGTTGATCTCGGCCAGGTTCGACGTGCCGTCCTGGGTCACGTCCGACGAGTTCATCGAGCCGCTCTCGAAGACGTAGGACTCGTTGAGGTCACCGGTCTGCGAGGTCGTCGCCATGTTGCCGGAGCCGCCGTACTGGAGGACCTGCGAGTAGTTGTCGCTGCCGTCCTGCGTCTGCGTGGACGAGTGGTCCGTCCCGAACTGGTCGGCGACGGCCACGTTGAACGAGGTGCCGCTCTGCGTGATGGTGGCGCTGAGGTTGTCGCCCGGGCCCTGGAGCACGAAGGCGAAGTCGTTCGACCCGCTCTGGTTGACGTCGGCCGAGCTGTTCGTCAGCACGCCGAAGGTCGCACCCTGGTCGACGATGGCGTCGTTGTTGTCACCGAACTGATCGACGGTGGCGTCGTTGCTGTCGCCGGCTTGGTCGATGTCGGCGAGCTGGCTCGTCCCGCCCTGGATGACGGTCGCGGAGTTGTTCGTGTCCTCCTGATCGATGTCGGCCACGCTGTTGGCGTCGGCGGCGGCGAAGCCCGCGATGACCGTGGCACTGTTGCCGTCACCCGACTGCGTGATGAACGCGTCGTTGTTGTCGCCGTCGTTGTAGACGAGGGCCGAGTGGTTATCGCCACTCTGGTCCACGTCCGCGTCGTTGTCGGAGCCGAAGAACGTCGCGAGCAGCGTCGTCGCGCTGTTCCCGTTACCGGTCTGGTCGATGTCCGAGTTGTTCGTGGAGCCGCCCTGCTCGGCGTTGGCGAAGTTGCCATTGCCGGTCTGGTCGGTCGTCGCGACGTTGTCCGAACCGCCCTGATCGGCGTTGGCGGTGTTGCCGTTGCCGGTCTGGTTGATGGTCGAGGTGTTGCGCTGGCCGGCCTGGAAGACCGTCGAGCTGTTGTTGTCGCCGGTCTGGGTGGTCGTCGCCTCGTTGTCGGCGTCGCCCGAGAAGAACCCGGCGACGATCGCAGCCGAGTTGTCGTTGCCACTCTGCGTGATCGTGCCGTCGTTGTCGTCGCCGTCGTTGAAGACGAGGCCGTAGTTGTTGTTGCCGGACTGGTTGATGACCGCGTCGTTGTTCGAGCCGAAGAACGTGCCGAGGAGGGCCTCAGCGGTGTTGCCGGCGCCGGACTGGTCGATGTCGGCCGTCTGGTTCGAGCCGTCCTGGTCGACCAACGCGACGTTCGAGCCGGACTGGTCGATCTCGGACGTGTTGTCCATGCCGGCCTGAATGACGGTCGCGTCATTCGCACCAGACTGCGTAATGGTCGACGAGTGGCCCGTTCCGGACTGCGTCGTCGAGGAGGTATTCTGCGCGCTGACAGCGGCCGTCAGGCCGACTGCGAGTGCGAGAGTGAATAGGATGCGCATGTTCCTAGGGGATGTGTGGGGAAGAGGAGCCCGAAAGGGCTATGGGCGCGGCCAAGCCGCGAGTCCCGCGGGGCAGTGGTGCCCCTCCGGCTGACGAGCCGTTTTTGGGAAGAGCGGGGGGCCGTCTTACCGACCGGCCGCTCGGCGCGAGGCGCCTACCGTTGGATGACGAGTGCGGTGTTGTTGGAGCCGTCCTGGGTGATCGTGGCGACCCCGCCAGCGGTCAGGTCGACGGCGGCGATGTTGCCGCCCCCGCCGGTCTGGACGAGCGTGAGCGCGCTTCCGGCAGAGATCCGCGCCGCCGCGCTGGGGTCGATGAACCCGCCGGTGATGCCTACGAGCTGGCTCCCGACGAGCCCGTCTTGCGTGACCGAGAGCGAGGCGCCGTCCGAGAGCTCGGCGTTGACCCAGTTCCCGTCCGAATACTGGAGGACGACGGCCGAATTGCCGGAGCCGGAGGCGACGAGGTGCGCGACGTTGCCGTTGGCGGGGGAGGCCGCCGTTCCCTGCTCGATGCGGAGATCGTTCAGCGTGCCCGAGAGCGAGTACATCGTGGCGAGGTTGTCGTCGCCATACTGAAGTGTCGTCGCCGAGGACTGATCGAAAATGTCCTGGATGGCCTCGTTCCCGTCGCCGATCTGACGGATCAAGAGGGTGGCGGACGTGGATCCGTGCGCCCGTTGCACCGCGGTGTTGCCGACGTTCGAGGCAGAGAGGGAGTTGTCCTGCTCGATTGTGAGCGAGCCGCCCTGGGCGCTCTCCTTGACCTGGGTGGCCGTGTTGTTCCGGCCGAGTTGGACGATCCGTGTTTGGTCGTCCAAGCTGAACTCGGAAGACAGGTAGGTCGTGGCCGTATTCCCCGTCCCGTCCTGCATGATGACCGAGACGGATCGGGTCGCGCCAAACGCCACGTCCTGCTCGATGAGCGCCAGGTTCCCTCCTGTCCCGGTCTGCTCAATGGTGGCGTCCGCACCGCTCGCGGTGGCCCCGAACCCCTGGCGGAGCACGGCCTCATCGGCCCCGGTCCCGCTCTGGACGATTCGAGCGGCATTCCCGCGGATCGCCTGCACCGCACCGCTGACGGTGACGACCGACGCCCGGTGCTGCGCTCCAGTTTGTTGGACGACGGCCTCGCCGAAGGCCCCCTTCTGATCGACCGTCGCGTTGGCCTGCGCCAGGGCCGCGGGGCCAACCAGGAACAGGGAGCCCAGCATGGCGACCCGCGCCGCGCGGGAGAAGGCACCTTCGAGCCCGCGACCCGTCAGGGTGGTCAGGGTGGTGCGGAACGAGGTCGCGGCGCTCGCCTCGCCTCGGTCGCGAACGGACGACGGGCGGGCGGTGGCTATCGCACCCGGGCGCGAGCGGGAGTCACTCGTACAGGTGACACATCGTGCCGGAGCCGAGTCGGCTCCGGCAGACGGATAGGTGAGCATGAAACCGAGGCGTGGGGAAGGGGATGGCGTCGCCTAGGGCGACTCGCCGGTGCCTCTGGTGGTGGAGCGGTCAAACCGCGCTGGGGCCAGCGTAAGTGGTTGGATGGTCGGCCTCTAGAGAGAGGGCGACCGACCCTCACTTGGCCGTAGATAATGGAGCGAGAGGGAAAGAATCAAGCCCGTGAACAGAAAATGAAGCGGCGGACCCCTTCCGTCCGCCGGCTTCTCGCTCTGCTCGTCTCACACTGAGACCCCGACTCCGCCCCTGCGCCGCCCTAGGCCGCCTTCGTATCAGAATGAGGTGTAGTAGACCAGGCCCGCGCGGCCGACCCACACGTTGTCATTAATTCCTCCGGAGCCCTGCAAACCGTCAAGGCCTTCCTGGAATGGGTAGTCAATGCCGCCTTCAATAAAGAGCCCTACACGGGAAGCCAATCGCGTCTCCAACCCTGCGAGCGCCGACCCGTAGAGGAAAGGGCCGTCGACGTTGGGGACGTCAGGGGCGAACAGTGCGCCGATCCCGAGCGACACCGTCGGGGTGGTCGGGGCGGAGGGGAGCAGCCGGGTACGGAGAACGGCCGAGGCGGCTCCAAATGTGACCGCCTCGTCGTTGACGTCGATCAGGCCGCCCTCCCCGCGAACTCCGACGGACACCCCGCCGAACACGGGGTAGTCCAGCGAGATCGCGCCCACGGGTTGGGCGCTGGGCCTGGTGTAGTCGCTCTCGATCCGGCCCAGGCCGGCCCCCACTCCGAGCGCCAGCGTCTCGCCCTTTCGCTCGAGGGGCGCTCGGTCGAACACGTCGCGCCGGGCGTCGGCCCGGACGCGGGCGTCGTAGGCAGCGAGGAAGTCTTGGGTGTTGGAGTCGTTGGGGCCCTGAAAAGCCCACAGACCGTCCCGCGCGCCCTCAACCACGAGGGCCACGACGGCCTCCTCAATGGCGGCGGTCACCGCGAGGACGGGGGGCTCGTTGGTCGAGTACCCGACCTCGGACTCGAGCAACGTCTGCGTGTCGACAAACTGGAACACGCCGCCGTCGAGCTTCTGGGAGACGAGGGTCTTCGAAGTGTGGACGGTCTTGAGCACGCGTCCGGTCTGGACAGAAACGGCTCGCAGGTAGACGGTCACCTGATCCTGCCGGAACTCGCCGCTCCCGCCTGCGCCGAGGAGGCGGACGCCGGCCCCGCCCGTGATCAAATTGGAGTCGTACCCGATGATCCCCCCCTCGAGCAGCACCCCCGCGTAGAGCAACGGTGGGAGCGGCCCGAGGCCCTCCCCCTCCGGTCCCGAGTACTGCTGCCGCGTCGAGGAGATGATCTGGCGCTCGTTGAGGAGGTTCGAGAGCCCCTCCCGCTCGATGGGGACGAAAAAGCGCGAGTCCTCGAGCGCCCGCATGAGAATGCTCGTCGCCCCCTGCGTCACCGAAGTCGAGAAGGTCGAGACGTTCTCGAGCGCGCGGTACTGGCCGGTCTGATCACGGAAACGGTACACCGCCACGACGACCGGATCCGTCGGCGCGGGCACCGACTCGAGGACATCGGCGACGGCCGTCCGGGGCGCCGCCGTCCGTGGGCTCTCGACCTCGAAGGGGTGGAGGTAGCGGGCGGTACAGCCGGAGAGAGCGGCCAAGACGAGGCCGAGGAGAGCGAGACGCACGGAACGGGGGGACTAGAAGCTGTTCGGGATCGTGACGACGGTTTCCTCCCCGGTCAGGAGGTTGAAGACGCGAACCGAGACCCCGTCGATGCCCGGAATGATCTCGACCTGGAAGTCCCCGAAGCTGAACGTCCCGGGCTGCGACAGGTCGAGTTCGCCGAACCGGTCGGAGATGAGCTCGCGCGAGAGCTGGTTGAGGATCTGCCGCTGGAGCGTCGTCTCGAAGTCGGCCAGGGGGTCCCGCTGGAAGCCGTCGTCCTCTTCTTCGAACCGGTTTTGGAGCTGCGCAGACTGGACGAGCCAGCTGTAGTTGGTTGTGAACCCCCCAAACGCCGGGTTCTTCGGCTGGTACATGAGCTGCTGGGCCTCCGCTGGGGCGGCGGCGAGCAGCACAGCGACGAAGGGGGCGAAGAGCAGACGGCGCATGGGGGCGTCGGATGGGAGCGACGGACGTTACGCCGGCCGGCATGAAAGGGGCAAGCTGTGACCAAGGCGCTACTCGTCGCCCCGGGGGAGGCGGCGGAGGACGAACCCCACGGCTTGGCGGGCGAGCTGCACCGCTTCTTCCTCCCGTTGAGACAGGCGGGCTTGGAACACGAGCTCGCCGTCAAGGCGGATCGCGATGAGGGTGCCCTGCCCCGGCAGCGGCTGCTCGGAAAGGACGACACTCATGAACCGGGCGTCCTCTGGAGGGCTCCAGAGCCGGTAAAACACGTCGTAGAAATAACTCCCCGATCGAGACACGGTCTCGTCGACCACCAACTGGCCGATCCCGAGCATGGGGTCGCCGCCCCGCTCCGCCTCGGTCGGGTCGGGTGGGAGGGGCCGGAGCTGGCCACGCTCGGCCTGGATCGCGGCGTACGTCGTCGCGAGCCCGTACGGGACGACGGCGCGGGCGGTGTCGGTGGAGGCCACCTGCGCGTGACCGGTCGGCGCCAGCGCCACGAGGCCGACGAGGAAGAGAAGGGCGACGCGCATGGTGCCAACCTACGATGTGCGCACGACGTGGTCGTCCCCGCCCTGCAGGGGGGGGAGGGCAGGTTTGACGCCGCGGCGACGGACGACGACGACCCCGACCACCACGAGGAATCCCCCCAACGCCTGTAACCACGTGACCGTCTCGCCCCGGAGCACGACGCCGGCGACGACGCCCACGACGGGGACGAGGTTGGAGAACGCGGCGGTGCGAGAGGCTCCCGCGCGGAGGACGGACTGGTTCCAGATCGCGTAGGCGAGCCCGGTCGAGAGCCCTCCAGAGAACACGAGGGCTGCGATCTCGGCCAGACCGAAGGCGTGCCAGTCGACCCCGGGGAACTCGGGTACGGCGAGCGCGAGGAGGCCTGGAGCGGAGACCACGATTCCCCAGAACGTCAGCCCGACCGCCGTCGCCCCGCGCTGGAGGAGCGGCCGGGCGAGCGCCGTATAAACGCCCCACGCGAGCGCCGCGACCAGCATGAACGCGAGGCCGGACCCGTCGCCTTCGAACGCCGCGCCCGGGTTCCCGGCGATCACGAGGCCGACGCCCAGGAGGCTGAGCGCGATGCCGACCCAGCCGAGGGCCAGGAGCCGTTCGTGCCGCAGGACGTGCGCCGTGAGCGCCGTCCAGCCAGGGCTCGACGCGATGACGAGCGCGCCGGTGCCGGCCGACACGCGGTCGATGCCGAGGATGAAGCCGGCCTGGTAGAACAGGATGCCCAGCAAACCCAGCCCGACGACCGCCCGGGTGCCCGCCCGGAACGTCACCGTCGTCGCCACACCACGCACATGGCACTGCCGGACGTGGAGCGCTCCCAGGACCGCGACCGACACGCCAAACCGGAGCAGGTTGACCGTAAAGGGCGGGGCGACCTCGAGTGGTACTTTAATGATCGAGAAGTTGACTCCCCACACTAGGAC
>JAAXJP010000370.1:2374-7337 GCA_012269805.1 Rubrivirga sp. | reverse complement strand
GCGTCCTCGCCGACGGCGACCGCGATCGTCGAGATGCCGACGGGGCCACCGTCGAACTTCTCCATGAGCGCGAGCAGGATCCGGGCGTCCATCTCGTCGAGCCCGGCCTCGTCGACGTCGAGCGCGTTGAGGGCGTGGTCGGCCACGGCGCGCGTGACGTGCCCGTCGCCGGGGCCGGCGGCCGTCTCGACCTCGGCGAAGTCGCGGGTCCGCCGGAGCAGCTTGTTCGCGATGCGCGGCGTGCCCCGCGAGCGGCGCGCGATCTCGAACGCGCCGTCCTCGTCGATCGTCACGCCCATCAGGCCGGCGCTGCGGAGGACGATCCGGTGGAGCGTGTCGACGTCGTAGTAGTCGTACCGGAAGTCGACGCCGAAGCGGGCCCGGAGCGGGGCCGTGAGGAGCCCCTTCCGGGTCGTCGCGCCGATGAGCGTGAACGGGGGGAGCGCGATCCGGACGCTCCGCGCGGACGGCCCCGAGTCGATGAGGATGTCGATCGCGTAGTCCTCCATCGCCGAGTACAGGTACTCCTCGACGACGGGCGAGAGCCGGTGGATCTCGTCGATAAACAGGACGTCGCCCTCGTTGAGGTTCGTCAGGAGCCCGGCGATGTTGGCCGGCTTGTCGAGCGCGGGCCCGGAGGTCGTCTTGACCTCGGCGCCCATCTCCTCGGCGATGATGTGGGCGAGCGTCGTCTTTCCGAGCCCGGGCGGGCCGGAGAGGATGACGTGGTCGAGCGCCTCGCCGCGCTGGAGGGCGGCCGTGATAAAGACCCGGAGGTTCTCCTTGATCTTCTTCTGGCCGATAAAGTCGTCGAGGGCGCGGGGGCGGAGGGCCTTTTCGAGGTCGGCCTCGGTGCCCGTCGGGGCGGCGGCGTCGCGGGGGGCGGTGTCCATGGGTCGTGTGTCGTTTTGGGCAAGGTACCGGCACCCTGTGACAGGGCACGTCATACGCTCCACTGGCGGCGGCCGCCGGTGGGAGCGGCGACGGCAGCCACTCAGCGGCGGATTACCGAAACGAGTCGGACCGCAGCCCCGTCACGGCCCTCGACTCGAACGGCATACACCCCAGACGAAAATGCGTCCGTCGAGAGGCGGGACCGGCCGGCGGCATCCGTGCGGGTCACCGCGACCTCACGCCCTTGGGTGTCGATCATCGCAACCCGCGCCCAGGGCATGCTTGTGATCGTCAACGCCTGACCAGTCGGCAGAGGGGACGGGTAGACGTGGAGAGCCGATGGTGCTGGCGGGGCGGACGCCGATACGCTCGGCCGCCCCTCAAAGAGATCTTCTGCGACCTCGAACGCCCTCGGCCCGATGACGGCGCCCAGCCGCCGCCCCGGGATGTCGTCGGCCGGCGGATGGATGCCGCCCCAAATCCGAGACAGGCCGGATTGATCGGCCGCGTCGCGATAGGTCGCCCACTGGAGTCGAACGCTCTCCCTCGGTCCATCCTCGAACACCAAGAACGAGTCGGCAGGTGCGACGAACTCGCCGAGCCCACCGGGGAAGTACGGGCTCCCCGTGAGCCGTTCGAGCACCTCCGCCGCCGCCCGCGAGAACGTCGAGTGTCCGGAGACGTACCCCGCGAAGGGGGGGGTCACGAACGTCGGGCGTTGGTAAGGCCACCACTCTCGGAGCCGGACCCACCCGACCCCGGCCTCGTCGTCCTCCGGGTCGCCGATCGCCTCGGGACCGAGCCACCCCCACACCTTAACCTCCCCGACGTGCTCGCCCTCCGCGCCCGCCAGTGGGTCAGCGACCGCGATGATCTCCGCGACTCCAGGTGCCAGCGGAACGCCGCCGGGGTGGTAGTTCGGGACCGCTGAGTCGCTGCTCTGCCCCCGCTCGGCCATCGCCCGGAGCGCCGACACGGGTCGGACGTAGTCGTACCGGCCCTTCAGGCTCCATGCCGCGACGGCCGCGTCGTGCATGGCTCCGCCGAGAGCGAGGTACGTCTTGACATCCCACTCCAGGTCGGAGAGGGTCGGCCCCTGCCCGCCGAGACGCTTGTCCAGCTGCTCGTCGTCACTGACCGCGTTCAGAATCGTGAACCAATGACCAGGGGGCGTCTCGGAGTCGGGGCCGTCCGCCCAGAACTCGGCGAGAACGCGGGTGTAGTCCCCCCGTCGAACCGGGTTGGGCGCGTACGCCTCGCCGGTGACCGGGTTGACAGCGTGCCCCTGCCCCAGCGCAGCCTCTCCGCTCGAGTCGTAAAACGCACGGTATTCGTCCGCCTCGACCGGGAGGTCCTCATCGGTGAGGGCTCCAATGCGCCCGGGCGATGTGTCCCACACCACTGGGTCGTCAGCTCCGAGGTGCCCGCTCCACTCGGCGACCACCGCGAAGCCCCACAGGTACTCCTCCGTCGAGCCGGCCCAGCCGAGCGTGTCGAGACGCGGCGGCGGTCCCGGATCGAGGTAGACCGAGAAGTCCGCGCCGTCACGCTCATACGGCGTCCGATCGGCAGCGCGGAGCGCGAACGGGGCCACGCGCCCCCATTCAGGGCCGACGAACGCCGGCTCCCCGCCGGGCACCTCGTTCCCCGACTGGTCCACGAACGTCTCGAAGCGGAGCGGCTGCCACCGGTTGGGATCCGTGAGGCTCGGGTTCCCCGGCTCCTCGAGCCGGAGGACGGGGTTGACCGGGCTGTAGTCCTGGTAGGCGTATCCGCCAGCCTCATTGGCACCGTCCGAGAGGCCGTACGCGATGAGGCACGCGGCGATGGCATTGCCCAGCCCGGCCGGGCTGGCGGGGTCGGTCTCCGTGAACGCGCTCTCGTAGCCGAGCGCGGCGAGGTGGGCGTCGAGCGCGGGGATCGTCTCGAGCGCGCCCGGCGAGTTGAGGAACCGGTGCCGCAGGAGCCGATACGCCGCGTAGCTGACCGCCTCCGCCCGCGCGGCCTCGACGTCCGCCGGCCCCGCGACGACACCGACCTCACAGGCTGAGGGTCCGCGCCCCCGGTTGAGGAGATAGGTCGCCGCCCGCCCGTCGTAGGCCGCCCACGCATCGTACATGGCCACCGACACGTGGAAGAGGTTCCGCGCGTGGACCGTGGGACGGGCGTAGTCCGACCGGATGGCGTCCAGCAGAGCTTCGTTCCACAGACGGGCCACAGATTGCCCGCTGGCGGCCGGCGCCAGCAGGACGGCGAGAAGGAGCATCCAGCCTCCAACCATCGGTCGCGGCCGCCTCATCGTCACCGAACCACCGTGAACGTCCCCCGGGCGACGTCTCCGGCCGACCGGAGCACGAACACGTAGACCCCGGGCGCGAGCCCCGCCCCGGTGCGGAGCACCCCGTCTCCTGCCGGGCCGGCCGACAACGTCCCGGCTCGGCGCCCGAGCGCGTCGAACGTCTCCAACGTAACGGGGGCCACAGCGTGGTACGCGACCTCGACCGACCGGCGGGTTGGGTTGGGCCCCGCACGGCGGACGTGCAGGCGGCCGGCCGCGGAGGGCTCGGACGCGACGGGCCGATCGCTCTCGATAACCTGGAGGACCTGATCGGCCGCGACGTCCAAGACCACGTCCCTGTGGCCACCAGGCCACGTCACGACGACCGAATCGAGGACGGCCACCTCGCCGAGACCCACGTGAGCCCGCCCCTCGTGCTGGGAGAGGTAGCTCTCCCCCGCTCGGACCTCATGGACCCACCTCGTCCCTCCGGCGAACGCCTCGACGCGGGCCCCGATGCCGTCTGCGTTCGAGCGGGTACCTCGAAGCTCGACCTGGAGCCAGTGCCCCGCGGCGAGGTCGTTGCGGTAGACGAGCGCTCGCGGAGTCGGCCCCTGGGCGGGGGTGCCGGCCGACTCGACGACAGCGACGACGACGTCGAGGTCCCCGTCGCCGTCCAGGTCCCCCACGGCGAGGCCGCGCGCCTGGCGGGGGTCCTCGAACCCCACCTCGGCCGAGGCGTCGGCGAAGGTGCCGTCGCCCTTGCTCCGGAAGAACCGGTCCGGTTGGGACGTGTCGTTGGCCGCGAACGCGGCGAACGGGACGTACCCGTTGGCGACCAGCAGGTCGAGGTGACCGTCGTGGTCGAGGTCGGCGAAGGCCCCGCCCCAACTCGTCGCGAGCAGTCCCGACGCCTCCACCGTCCGGCTTGTGACGCCGGCGGCTGGCGCAACGTCTTCGAACCGCCCCTGATCGTTCTGCAGAAGGACGTTGGAGCCGTTGTCCGAGACGTAGTAGTCGAGGTCGCCGTCCCGGTCATAGTCGCCCGGGATCACGCTCATGGCGAAAACGCCGAGGTCGGCCCCGCTCTCTTCCGACACGTCGTCGAACGGTCGTCCCCCAAGGCCTGGGTTTCGATAGAGCACGTTGGGCTCGATCCACGCCCCGAAGTCGTTCGAGATGAAGAGGTCCGGGTCGGAGTCCCCGTCGTAATCGGAGAACGTGCCGACGAGGCCGCAGCCCGGGCTCTCGATGCCGAACGCCGCCGTGCTCTCCGTAAACCGCCCGGTGCCGTCGTTGAGATACAGCACGTCGGCGAGGCACTCGTGGGCGAAGCCGACGACGGCGCCGTCGGGGTCGTACAGGAACGCCGGCCGGATGATGTACTGGGTGACGAAGAGGTCGAGGTCGCCGTCGAGGTCGACGTCCCCGAAGGCCGCGCCCGACGAGTAGTTGCCGAGCTGGCGGACGCCGGCCTCGATCGACACGTCGACGAACTCTCCCCCGTCGTTCCGGAGGAGCCGGTTGCCCTCCCCCGGCGCCGTCGTGAGGAACACGTCGCGGTCGCCGTCCCCGTCGACGTCGGCCGTGACGACGCCGACCGTAAAGATCCCGCCGGTGACGCCCTGACCAATTAGCGTCGGCTCGAACTGCCCGGTCCCGTCGTTGAGATAAAGCGCGTCGCTCGCCATCCCCCCTGTGAGGTAGACGTCGAGGTCCCCGTCGTTCTCGACGTCGAAGAGCGCGACGCCGCCGCCCGACAGCCGGGGGTCGAGGTGGACGTGGTCGATC
>JAAXJP010000370.1:0-2364 GCA_012269805.1 Rubrivirga sp. | reverse complement strand
ACCTCCAGCGCCTCGGCCCCGACCTCGGGCACCCCGACCTCCAGCGCGACCTCGACGAGCCCGCCCTGCGCGGCGGCCGGCGCCCCCAGAGCGCCCCAGAGCCCGCCGACCAGGAGGGCCGCCAGCCGAGCTTCTCGGCCCAGACCAAGCGGGTGGAGGAGGGAAGGGTTCATGGGGTACCGCGACGGCCGTAACCGATGGAAGACCAACGACCCGACTCGAGGCCCTGCCTGACTCTGGGCCCTATAGGGGTGTCCTGTCGGTTGCGCTAGTTTACGGACAGCCCACGGCTCGCCATGGTCGGCGGCGCCTCAGACACATCTGGCCCCTGGCTCGACCGCTCTCTCTGTCCCCCACCTCCCCCCCATGAGACGTTTCGCTACACTTTCTCTTCTGGTCGCTGCGCTAGCGGCTCCTGCAATCGCACAACAGACCGTCTCTGAGGCGGAGATCCGTGCCGAGAAGGAGGCGGACCGGGCGCCGGACGCCGCGGCTTCTCGACTGGAAGCGCCAGCCGCTCGGCTGGAGGTCGGCCCGGACGGGTTCGGCTACGTCGCACGCGACGAGACGGAGCCGGACGGCCCGGCCTACGACTTTATCGACATCTCGTTCTCGGGCACTGTCGTCGTCAGCGGCGACGACACCGGGGCCGGTCGTTCCCTCAGCTTCCCCTTCCCGTACTACGGACAGACCTACACCACGCTCTACGCCTCGACCAACGGCTTCCTGTCGACGGCGAACAGCAACCTCGGTGACCTCAGCAACGCCCCCTCGCTCCCCGCGGCGTTTGGTGGCAACGGCGCCCGGATGTACGTCCTCCACGACGACCTCGTCACGACGGTCTACTACGAGTCGTTCGGGAGCTGTCCCCGCGCCGCCGATAGTGGGCCCGATGTCGCCTGCGATATTTTTCAGTGGGGAGGAGAGCATTTCTTCGGAGCCGTTGGCGTCTTGGTCCAGGCGGTCCTCTACGAGACGGGCGACATCGTCTACCAGTACGCCGGCGATCCCGAGGCCGGCAGTAGCTCGACGGTCGGCATCCAGAGCGAGGCGAACGGCGGGACGCCTCAGTTCGGCCTCGCCTATCAGGCCAACCAGAACGGCTCCATCGTGCCGGGCCGAGCCGTCTGGTTCACCGACACCTCGCCGACGTCGGGCATCCCCGTCTCGTTCGCGTCGCTCCAGCGGGCGGTGAGCGAAGGCGCCGGGTCGGTCGAGATCGAGCTCACCGTTGAGGACACGCCCGACGCCCCCCAGGACGTCACCGTCACGCTCATCGGCGGCGACCCGGCCGACCTCGGCGGGTTCACCTCCGAGACCATCACCGTCGGGCCGAGCACGTTCCCGCCCTACGTCATCACGGTCCCCGTCACGGACGACCTCGTTCCGGAGGACACCGAGACGTTCCTGTTCTCGCTCTCCGTCGGCCCGCCGGCCTCCGACGACGGCGGCACGCCGCTGGCGGCCGGCGACCCGGCCCAGTTCGCACTCCTCGTCGGCGACAACGACGTGGCCGCAACGGCGTCGGCCCCGGCCGGCGACGGCCTCCGGCTCCTCTCGTTCCCCGTCGGCGGGCTCACGGCCGCCGACGTCGCCGGCGCGGCCGGCGCCGACGCCGTGTTCGTCTACGACCCGGCCGCCGACGCCTTCGTCGAGGCCGACCCTGGCCGCACGCTCGACCCGGCTCAGCCCGTCCTCGTGGACGTGGACACCGACGCCGACCTTGAGGTGACCGGCTCGGCGATCGCCGGCCCCGTCGCGTTCGCCACCGACGCCGACGCCGAGCGGGTCCTCGTGGCCCTCGGCAACCCGACCGACGCGCCCGTCTCGCTTGGCGACGTCGAGGTCACGGGCGGCACGCTGGCCGACGTCGCGCTCGTGTTCGAGGACGGGGCCTTCGTCCCCGTGACCCTCGACGCCGACGCGCTCGCGCTCGGAGCGTTCGGGGGCGTGATCCTCCAAGTGACCCCGGACGGCGACCCGGCCGACGTGGCCGTCTCGGTCTCGGCCGAGGCCGAGGCGTCCGACGACCCGCTCGTGACCGAGGCCGACTACACGCCGGCCGAGGGCGAGACGACGGTCGGGCTCACCCTCTCGGGTGACGAGGCGTCCGACGTCGCGGTCGTCCGCTTCCAGGTTGGCGAGCCGTCGCTCGACCCGCTCGACGCCCTCGACATTGCCAGCCCGTCCGGGCTCACGCTCGGGACGCCCGGCTGGGGCGCCATCGCCACCGGGGGGCCCTTTGCCGCCCTCGCCGGGTGGGACCTCGAGGACGACGGCCCGGCCACGCTCCGGCTTCTCGTCGAGGTCCCCGAGGCCGGCGACTACGAGCTCTCGCTCACGGACGCCCCCGGCGCCGTCGGC
>JAAXJP010000004.1:5573-7343 GCA_012269805.1 Rubrivirga sp. | reverse complement strand
GGCGACGACGCCCAGTCGATCTACGCCTTCCGCGGGGCCGACATCCAGAACATCCTCTCGTTCCAGAAGGACTACCCGGGCGCTAAGGAAATCCGGCTGGAGCAGAACTACCGGAGCACCCAGCGGATCGTCCGCCTCGCGGACGCCGTCATCAAGGGGAACTCGAAGCAGCTCGACAAGACGCTCTGGACCGACAACGACGAGGGCGACCCGATCGTCCTGATGGAGGCGCTCTCGGAGCGCGACGAGGCCCAGAAGGTCGAGCGGACCATCCGCGACATCCGCTCCCGGACGGGCCTCTCGTGGAGCGACGTGGCCGTGCTGTACCGGACGAACGCCCAGTCGCGCTCGATCGAGGAGTCGCTCCGGCGCGGCGGCATCCCGTACCGGATGGTCGGCGGCACGAGCTTCTACCAGCGGAAGGAGATCAAGGACGCCCTCGCCTACCTCCGCCTCGCCGTCAACCCGACCGACGAGGCCAGCCTCCTCCGCGTCATCAACACGCCGACGCGAGGGATCGGGGCGAGGACGATCGACGGGCTCCGCGACTACGCGACCGAGCACCGCGTGCCGCTGTGGCAGGCCGTCCAGGACCCCGGCGGCGCCGGCCTCGGGGCCCGCGCGAGCAAGGCCGTCGAGGAGTTCGGGTTCCTCATCTCCCGGTTCGCCTCCAAGGCGGGCACGGCGCCGGCCGACGAGCTGGCGCGGGAGTTCATCCAGGAGACTGGCCTGCTCCAGGACCTCCGCGACCAGAACACGCCCGAGGCCCTCGCCCGCCTCGAGAACGTTCACGAGCTGCTCAACGCCGTCGCCGAGTTCGCCGGCGCCGACCCGACGGGCGAGACGCGGACGCTCTCGGAGTTCCTCCAGGAGGTCTCGCTCGTCGCCGACGTCGACCGGCTCTCCGAGGACGAGAACCGCGTGACGCTCATGACGCTCCACGCGTCGAAGGGCCTCGAGTTCAAGGTCGTGTTCGTGACCGGCCTGGAGGAGGGCCTGTTCCCGCTCGCGAAGGCGGCGCAGGACGCGCAGGAGCTCGAAGAAGAACGCCGGCTCCTCTACGTCGGCGTGACGCGGGCCGAGGAGGCGCTCTTCCTCACCTACGCGCGGAGCCGCTACCGCTACGGCGACCAGCAGTCGAGCGTCCGCAGCCGGTTCCTCGACGAGCTCGACGGAGAGGACCTGTTGCGGACCGAGTCGGGAGGCAAGTTCGAGAGCCGCCGCGGGCGGTTCCAGACGTCGGACGGCGGGTTCGGGGACTACGGGAAGATGGACCCCAACTACTGGAGGCAGTCCCTCCGCCCCGACGGCGGCCCCAAGCGCCCGCGGACGAAGACGGTCGAGGCCGCGCGCGGCGAGCGGACGATCGTCTACGACGAGGGCGAGGCCCAGATCGTCCCGGGCGTCCAGGTCCACCACAAGTCGTTCGGGAATGGCAAGGTGATCGCGGTCGAGGGCACCGGCGAGCGGGCCGCGGCGACGGTGAACTTCAAGTCGGTCGGGATGAAGAAGCTGAAGCTGGCGTTCGCCCGGCTCCAGGTGGTCGGGTAGCGCCGCGATGGCCCGCCTCGACGACCCTCGCGATCGGGTCACGCCGACGGCGTTCCGCATCGCGCCCGACCTCCTGGGGGTCCGCCTGGCGTCGCCCGGGCGGCGGGCCGCGGCGCTCGCCGTCGACCTCCTGCTGGCGGGCATCGTCGCGGCGCTGGGGGGGCCGGGCGCCGCGGCGCTCGCGGCGGCGGTCCTCTTCTTTCTCGTCGCGATGCGCCG
>JAAXJP010000004.1:1999-5563 GCA_012269805.1 Rubrivirga sp. | reverse complement strand
GCAGCCGCGAGGTCGTCGCCCCGGTCGTGGCCGGCGCCGATATCGCCCGCCTCCGCGCCCGCAACGCGTCGCTCGACGACCGCGCCGACGCCCTCGACGACGAGGTCGACGACCTCCGGGAGGAACTCGAGTCGCCGAGCCTGATGCGGACTGCCCGCGCGCTCGGGGCCGACTTCGGGCTTACGCTGGGCTGGATCGGCGTCTACTTCGTGCTCACGCTCGCGTGGTGGGGCGGCTACACGCCCGGCAAGCGGCTGCTCGGCATCCGCGTGGCCCGCCTCGACGGCCGGCCGCTGTCGCTGTGGCATGCGTTCGAGCGGTTCGGCGGGTACGCCGCCGCGATCGTGACCGGCCTGATCGGGTTCGCGCAGGTCCTGTGGGACCCGAACCGCCAGGGCGTCGAGGACAAGATCGCCGGGACCGTCGTGATCCGGATGGCCGACGCGACCACGCCGCTCCGGGTCGAGACTCCATCGGATTCTCCCCCCGGAACCGGTTCCGGGGCCTGACGCGGGAGCCCGGGCCGTGCGACCTTGCGGCCCCCTCTCCGCGCACCGCTCCGATGGCGAACACGTCGCTCGACAAGGACAAGATCAAGATCCTCCTGCTGGAGGGCATCCACGAGAACGCCGTCGAGACGTTCGCCGAGGCCGGCTACCGGTCCGTCGAGCGCCTGAAGGGGACCGTCGAGGAGGCCGACCTGCCCGACCTCGTCCGCGACGTCCACTTTCTGGGCATCCGGTCGCGGACGCAACTGACGGCCGACGTCCTCGCGGCGGCCGAGAAGCTCGTCGCCGTCGGCGCGTTCTGCATCGGGACGAACCAGATCGACCTCGAGGCGGCAACCCGGCACGGCGTCGCGGTCTTCAACGCGCCGTTCTCGAACACGCGGTCGGTCGCCGAGCTCGTGCTCGCCGAGGCCATCTTGCTCCTCCGCGGCGTGCCTGAGAAGAACGCGAAGGCCCACCGCGGCGAGTGGGCCAAGAGCGTCGGGACGAGCCGCGAGATCCGGGGCAAGACGCTCGGGATCGTCGGCTACGGCAACATCGGGAAGCAGCTGTCGGTCCTGGCCGAAGGGCTCGGGATGCGCGTCCTGTTCCACGACACGGCCGACGTCCTCCCGCTCGGCAACGCCGCGGCGGTGCCCGCCCTCGACGACCTCCTCGCCGAGGCCGACGTGGTCACGCTCCACGTGCCCGACACCGAGCGGACGCGCGGGCTCATCGGCGAGGGCGAGATCGCGCGCATGAAGCCCGACGGCGTCCTCATCAACGCCTCGCGCGGGACGGTCGTCGACCTCGAGGCGCTCGCGGCGGCGCTCGACGGCGGGCGGCTCGCGGGCGCCGCCGTCGACGTGTACCCGACCGAGCCGAAGTCGAACGACGACCCGTTCGCCACGCCGCTCCAGGGCGTCGACCGCGCGCTCCTCACGCCGCACGTCGGTGGCTCGACGATCGAGGCGCAGCAGAACATCGGGGCCGAGGTGGCCGGCAAACTCGTCCGCTACAGCGACAACGGGAGCACGATGACGTCGGTCAACTTCCCCGAGGTCAGCCTCCCGCCGCACCCCGACTGCCACCGGATCCTCCACGTCCACCGGAACGTGCCGGGCGTGATGGCCGCGGTCAACCGCGTCTTTTCCGACCTCGGCGCCAACGTCGACGCCCAGTACCTCCAGACGCGCGGCGACCTCGGCTACGTCGTGACCGACGTCGACCGGCGGGCGTCAGAGGAGGCGCTGGAGGCGCTCCGCGACGTGGACGGGACGATCCGCACGCGCGTGCTGTTCTAGCCGCCCGCCCGATCTTGGCCGGCCCGCAGGACCGCCGTGATCGTCCCTCGCGCCCCGCTCGCCGCCCACGCCGTCGACGGCCACTACGACGCGCTCGACGCGTTCTACCGCGAGGTCTGGGGCGAGCACGTCCACCACGGATGGTTCAGGACGGGTCGCGAGTCCGTCCACGAGGCCACCGAGGCGCTCGCGCGCTGGGTCCTCGACGCGGCCGGGGTCGGGGAGGGGACACGGGCGGTCGACGTCGGATGCGGGTACGGTGGGACGGCCCACCTCGGCGCAGCGCGAGGCGCCGTCGTCACCGGGCTCACGCTGTCCGAGGCCCAGGCCGCCATTGCCCGTCGGCGGCCGGCGGCGCCGGGCGGAGTGGCCCCGACGGTCCTCGTCCGTGACTGGCTGGCCAACGGGCTGCCCGACGGCGCCTTCGACGCGGCGTGGGCCGTCGAGAGCACGACGCACATGCCCGACCGCCCGCGCGTCTTCGCGGAAGTCGCCCGCGTGCTCCGCCCCGGCGGCCGGTTCGTGCTGTGCGTGTGGATGGCCGGGCCGGCGCCGCGCGCCTGGGAGGTCCGCCACCTGCTCGAGCCGATCTGCCGGGAGGGCCGCCTCGCCGGCCTCGGAACCGCGGCGGAGAACCTCGGGTGGCTGCGCGCCGCTGGCCTCGAGGTCGAGCGGGAGGAGGACTGGAGCCGCGCCGTCGCCCGCACCTGGACGCGGGTCGCCCGGCGCGTCACTTGGGGCCTCCTCACCGACGCCCGGTACCGCCGCTACCTCCGGGACGCCTCGCAGCGCGACCGCGCGTTTGTTCTGACGATCGGCCGGCTCATCGTCGCGTACAGGACCGGCGCGCTGCGGTACGGCGTGTTCGTCGCCCGGCGATCGGAGTAGGAGAGGGCGGGAATGGAAGCGCTTACTTTCCGGCCGCTCCTCCCGACGTCTTCGATGCCGACACCCGCCCGACTCTTCGTTCTCGTCCTCCTCGCCGCCGCGGCCCACGCGCAGCCCTCCGACGCCGACCGCCTCCGGGGCTATGCGGACGAGGGCGACGAGGTCGTCTTCGTGTTCGACCCGGCGCTGTACGGCCTGAGCCCCGAGCGCGTCGTCGTAACCGGCCCGTTCCGGGCGTGGAGCACGAACGACGCCGAGCCCGAGTGGCAGCTGGCTCCGAGCGACGCCGGCCTATGGACGCTGGCCGTCGAGGCCGAGGCGGCCCGCCTCGGGCCGGCCACGCCGTTCAAGTTCCGCGCCGACGGCCGCTGGCTCGACCCGCCCGCCGGGGCGGAGAACGTGACCGGCGGCAACCTTGTCTACCGGTTCGGCGAGGTCCCGACGCGGCTGGTAGCCGAGCTGCGGGGCGAGGACGCCGTGTGGGTCCGTGTCGAGGGCACCGACCGGCCGCTTGCCGCGAGCGCGTATCGTGTCGAGCGGTGGGACGGGGAACCCATCCCCGTCCGCGCGCTCACGCCGCACGAGGCGGAGACGGCCCTCCTCGCGACCGCTCCCCTCGACCCGGCCCAGGTCCACTACGTCGAGGCCGAGACCGAGGCGGGGACGGTGCGGGCGATCGCCCGGTTCGACGGGCTCTGGCGCGACCTCGCCAGCGCCGAGCCGCTCGGTGCCATCTGGGCCCCGCCCGCGCGCGACCTCCCGGCCGGGGAGCGCGGGCCCGAGGCCGAGCGGTGGGGGACCACGCCGTTCCGCCTCGTCGCCCCCCGCGCCGCCTCCGTCGTGAGCCACCGCGATGCGGCCCACGCCGCGGCGCGCCCCGCCGG
>JAAXJP010000004.1:0-1989 GCA_012269805.1 Rubrivirga sp. | reverse complement strand
TGTCGGTTCCGATGGGGGCCGGGACGGGCGGGACCTGGGCCGTCGAGCGCGTCGGCGACGCCCACGGCGAGTGGTACGACTTCTCGGTCTACGGCCCCGACGGGCCGGGCTCGGCGTTCACGAACCAGACGGGGGAGACCGTCTCCGACCCGTACGCCCTCGTCTCCGACGACTCGTGGGGGCGTGCCCGCGTCTGGCGCGACGACTTCGCACCGCCCCAGCCCGTGAGGGGAGGGCGGCCCGCGATGGAGGACGTCGTCGCCTGGGAGGTCCACCTGCAGGACGCGACCGACGAGCTGCCCGTGCCCGAGGGCGTCGGGCCCCTCGAGGCGTTCGCGATGCCCGGCCTCACCAACCGCCGCGGCGAGCCGGTCGGGATCGACTACGTCGAGCGCCTCGGCGTCAACGTGGTCCACCTCATGCCCGTCCAGGAATTCCTGCACTACCCGGACGACGCGTGGCGGGCCGCCTTCGCCGACGACCCGTTCATGATCGAGCAGGGGGTCGCCGAGGAGAACTACCAGTGGGGCTACCGGACGACGCACGCGCTCGCGGTGGAGAGCCGGTTCCGCTCCGCCGGCGACGAGCCGGGCCGCGAGCGCGAGCGGCTCCGCGACCTCGTCGACGCCTATCACGCCCGCGGCATCGCCGTCGTGGTCGACGTCGTGTTCAACCACACGGGCGAGAACATGGAGGGCGTCGAGCAGCTCCTGACCTTCAACGGCATCGACAAGTGGTACTACTACCGGCTCGACGACGACGGCAACCACATCGGGGCGTTCGGCAACGAGGTGAAGTCGGAGAACCGGCCGTACACGCAGCGCTGGCTTCTCGACCAGCTCCGCCAGCTCGTGGACGTCTTCGGCGTCGACGGCTTCCGGATCGACCTCGCGGGGCAGACCGACGAGCAGACGCTCCGCTGGCTCCAGGCCGAGCTGGGCGAGGACGTGCTCATCTACGGCGAGCCGTGGATCGGCTCGAACGACCCTGACTACGAGGCGAACCCGTCGTGGGACTGGTACAAGGCCGACTCGCCGATCACCTTTTTCCAGGACGACGCCCGCAACGCGTTCAAAGGCTCGCCGCTCGACGACCCGACGCCGGCGCCGGCCTCCCGCGGGTTCGCCGGCGGCGACCCCGAGGCGCGCGATGCCGCGCTCGCGGGCATCGCCAACGACTACCCGGAGGAGCCGACCCCGACCGCCGGGATCAACTACCTCGACATCCACGACAACTGGGCCCTCGCCGACCGCTTCGCGGCGTGCCAGGCCGGCGACTGCGCGTGGGACGGGCGCGAGGGCGTCCGCGCGGCCGAGATGCGGATCGCGGCGGCGCTCCTGATGACCTCGCTCGGCCCGGTCGTGATGCACGGCGGGACGGAGATCGCGCGGTCGAAGGGCCTCGCGCCGCTGCCGGACGCGATCGGTGGCGAGTGGGAGCGGGAGGAGATGGCCCTCGCGCCGATCTACATCAAGGGCCGCGGGGACACCTACAACCTCCGTGCGGCCAACGCCGTCGTGTGGGAGACGGTCGGCAACCGCGAGGGGCCGGTCGACCACGCCGCGATGTTCGACTGGTGGCGGGGTCTGATCGCGCTTCGGCTGTCGGAGGTCGGCGAGGTGTTCCGGGTCGGCGAGGCCGTCCCCGAGGGGTGGGTCCGCGAGGTCCCGAGCCCCTCCGCGCGGTCGCTGGGCTACGTCGTCGGCGACCGGGTCCTCGTTCAGATCAACACGGGCGCCGACCCTGCTGCGTTCGACGTCGCCGGCCTCGGCGGCGAGTGGAGGAGGGTCGCCTCGTCCGACGCGGACGGCGGGGTGGTCGACCTCTCGGGTGACGCGGCTTCGATGGGCCCCGCGGCGCCGGTGCCGGGGACCGGCGTCCGGATCTGGGTCCGCGACGAGTAGCCCGGGCGCGGGGCGGGGGGGGGGGGCCGCCCCGCGCGCCCCGCGGCGCGGGGGCGCGGGGGCGGGGGGGGCCCGGGCGCGGGGG
>JAAXJP010000666.1:6957-7348 GCA_012269805.1 Rubrivirga sp. | reverse complement strand
GGTCGACGAGAACAACTTTTTCCGCGGCGCCGCGCTCACGCTCGGCGTCGTGAAGAGCCTCTACGTGTCGGCGTTCGCCAGCCGGCGCGCGCTCGACGCGAGCATCTTCGAACCCGACACGACGGACCTGGGCGACCCCGACCTCCCGCCCGGCGCCTTCGACGCCGTCGTCACGAGCCTCACCGCCGACGGGCTCCACCGGACCGACCGCGAGCTCGCCCGGAAAGACGCGCTCGACGAGACCCTCGTCGGCGGCGGCGCGGAGGTCCGCATCTCCAACGGAAGCGTCGAGGGCCAGGTCGGCCGCGGCCCCCCCCGCGCGCCGGTGGGGGCGCCCCGGGCGCCCGGCGCGCGGGCCGCCGCGCGGGTGGGGGTGAGGGGGGGGGCGGGC
>JAAXJP010000666.1:0-6947 GCA_012269805.1 Rubrivirga sp. | reverse complement strand
GTCCAGGGCCGCGTCGGCGTCGTCGCCACGCGGTCCCGGTTCGACACGCCGATCGCGGGCGGCACCCGGCCCGACGAGCTGTTCGACTTCGCGGGCGACGAGGCCACGGTCGTGAGCGCCTACGCCGACGCCAAGACCCGGGCGGGCGTGGCCTTCGCGGAGGTCGCGCGCGGCGCGGGCGGCGGGCTCGGCGCCGTCGGCGGCCTGGGCCTCGACCTCGGCGGCGGCGCGGACCTCCTCGTGGTCGGCCGGAGCTACGCGCCGGACTACGTCTCGCTCCACGGCTACCCGTTCGGCGAGCGGAACGGCGTCGGGCGGAACGAGCGCGGGATCTACGCCGGCGTCCGCGTGAAGCCGTCGCGGGCGTGGACGGTCAACGCGTACCTCGACCAGTACCGGTTCCCGTTCCTCCGCTTCAACGTCCCGCGGCCGAGCCGGGGCGTCGAGGCGCTCGTCCACGTCGAGCACCGGCCGAGCCGCTACGCCCGCGTCTACGCCCAGGCGCGAACCGAGACCCGCGAGGTCTCGCTCGACGCCGACAACGTGGTGCCGGGGAGCACGGTCGGCGGGCTCGGCGAGCAGACGCGCCAGACGCTCCGGCTCCAGGGCGAGTGGGACGCCAGCCGCCGCCTCCGCCTCCGCTCGCGAGTCGAGGGCTCCCGGTTCGAGGACGAGGACCCGGCGAGGGGCGTGACCACCGGCTCGCTCCTCTATCAGGACGTCCGCTGGCAGGCGTTCGACTGGCTCCGCACCGACGCGCGGCTCACGCTCTTCGACACCGACGGCTACGACGCGCGGCTCTACGCCTTCGAGAACGACCTGACGGGCGTGTTCGCGATCCCGGCGCTCTCCGGCCGCGGCGTCCGCGGCTACGTCCTCTTCACCGCGCGCCCCACCGACGGGATCACGGCCCAGCTCAAGCTGGCCACAACGTGGCTCCGGCGCGTGAACGCGATCGGGTCGGGGGCCAACGAGGTCGCGGGCCAGCGCGTGAGCGACCTCGGCGTCCAGCTCCGCGTGCGGCTCTGACCCCGCCCGCCTCGGCACCGAGGCGGGCGGGGCCGGCGGGAATCCTCGCCCACCGGGGCTAGGTTCGAAGGCCGATGGCCGACTCTCGTCCCCCCCGCTCGCTCCTCGCCTCGCTCCGGCGGATCCTAGCGTTCGCCCGGCCCTACCGCGGCCGGCTGGCGGTGGCCATCACGCTCACGCTGCTGTCGACGGCCGTCGGGCTCGTCGTCCCGCTCGGGCTCCAGGGGCTGCTCGACTCCGTCTTCGAGGCCGAGAACGCGACGCGCCTCAACCAGTTGACGGTCGCGCTTCTGGGCCTGTTCGCGCTCCAGGCCGTCCTCGGCTTCGGCGGGAACTACCTCATGGAGTGGACCGGCGAGCGCGTCGTGACCGACCTCCGGCGGCGGCTCTACGAGCACCTCCACTCGCTCGGCTTCCGCTTTTTCGCCGACCAGCGGACGGGCGAGATCACGTCCCGGCTCACGAACGACGTGTCGAAGGTCCAGTCGGCCGCGACGAGCGACCTCGCGGAGACGCTCCGGCTGGGCCTCACCCTCGTCGGGTCCGTCGGCGTGATGCTGGTCCTGAACTGGCGGCTGTCGATCGTCATCTTCGCCGTCGTGCCGGCCGTGGCGCTCGCCATGCGGCGGTTCGGCGCCGTCGTGCGGCAGCTCTCGCGGACGATCCAGGACCGGCTCGCCGAGACGACGGCCGTGGCCGAGGAGTCGATCGCGGCCGTCCGCGTGGTGAAGGCGTTCGCGCGCGAGCCGTACGAGGTCGAGCGCTACGGCGGCGCGGTCGAGGCCTTGTTCGGGACGGCCAAGCGACGGGCCTGGATCGTCGCGTTGTTCTGGTCCGGCGTAGGGTTCGGGTTCTCGGTCGCGCTCGTCGTGATCTTCTGGTTCGGCGGGCGCGAGGTCCTGGCCGACCGGCTCACCGCGGGCGCGCTCGTCGCGTTTATCGTCTACGCCATGAACATCGCCCGGAGCGTGTCGGGGGCGGGCCGGCTCTACACGTCGTTCCAGAGCGCGGCGGGCGCCTCGGAGCGGCTCTTCGAGTTGCTGGACACCGAGAGCGAGATCGTCGAGAAGCCGGACGCGAGCCCCCTGGGCCACGTCCGCGGTGAGGTCGTGCTCGACGGCGTGAGCTTCGCCTACGCCGACGGCCAGCCCGTTCTCCGGGACGTCTCCCTGCGCGCGGCGCCCGGCGAGACGGTCGCGCTCGTCGGCCCGAGCGGGGCCGGCAAGACCACGCTGCTCCACCTGATCCCCCGGTTCTACGATCCCGACCGCGGTACCGTCCGGGTCGACGGGGTCGACCTCCGCGACGCGACCGTCCGGAGCGTCCGCGAGGCCGTCGCGCTCGTGGCGCAGGACGTCCAGCTGTTCGGGGTGACGCTCCGGGAGAACATCCGGTACGGCCGCCTCGACGCGTCCGACGCCGAGGTCGAGGCCGCCGCCCGCGCCGCCCACGCCGACGCCTTTATCGAGGCGTTCCCGGAGGGCTACGACACGCCCGTCGGCGAGCGCGGCATCAAGCTGTCGGGCGGCCAGCGCCAGCGGATCGCCATCGCGCGCGCGCTTCTCAAGGACCCGCCGATCCTCCTCCTCGACGAGGCCACGAGTGCGCTCGACGCGGCCTCCGAGGCCCACGTCCAGGAGGCCCTCGCCGAGCTCATGGTCGGGCGGACGTCGTTCGTCATCGCCCACCGACTGGCGACCGTCCGCGACGCCGACCGGATCGTGGTGCTCGACGGGGGCCGCGTGGTCGAACAAGGCACACACGCGGAGTTGGTGGCGGCCGGGGGCCTCTACGCCGACCTCGCCGCCCGCCAGTTCGCGACGGGGGGTGACCTCGAAGACGTGGCGACCGAAGTGGCCTGACGCCGGGGCTCAGGCCTCCCCGGAGGTCCGGCGCCGACCGAACCGCTCGCCCCCTGACCCGGTACGATTCTACCCCTCGATCGTCGCTGGCTCGACCCGGCGGCCGGTCATGGCTACCCTCTCTCCGACACTCACCTCGCCTCCCCTATGGCTCAGCAGTACGACGCCCCGCCCGCGATGCAGATCGACACGGACACCACGTACCGTGCGACGATCTCGACCGACCGCGGCGACATCGTCCTCGACCTCCACCCCCAGCACGCCCCGAAGACCGTCAACAACTTCGTGACCCTCGCGAAGGACGGGTTCTACGACGGCCTCACGTTCCACCGCGTGATCTCGAACTTCATGATCCAGGGCGGCGACCCCACCGGCACTGGCTCGGGCGGCCCCGGCTACCGCTTCGAGGACGAGACGCGCGACAACCCGCTCACGCACGAGGCGGGCGTGATCTCGATGGCGAACGCTGGCCCCAACACGAACGGGAGCCAGTTTTTCATCACGCACAGCCCACAGCCGCACCTCAACGGCCGCCACACGGTCTTCGGCGAGGTCGTGGACGGCCAGGACGTGGTCGACGCGATCCGGCAAGGCGACACGATGTCCTCGGTCACGATCGAGAAGGCGCCGGACGCCTAAGCCCGGCCTCCCTCGCCGCGCCGCACGCGTGGGCGGCGCCGACCGGCGGACCGAACGCATGCGCGCCCCCGGCGGGTTTCCCCACCGGGGGCGCGCTGCATCGGGGAGGGACGGTCGGAGGCCTCTCCCCTTCCGACATGCGTGGGCTTACGGGCCCAGCAGGAGGTCGCCTTCGTCGGCCCACAATGACGCGGAGGCGGCCCAGTCGGCGGCGACCTCCGGCGCGTCGGCGACCGACAGCGTGCCGGCGGCGGGGTCGTCGCAGGCTTGCAGGAAGAGGCCCAGCGCGATGAGCAGTCCGGCCAGGAGGAAGGCGCGCATGGTGAGGAGGGATCGGTCCGGGGAGGGCGTCAACGGCCAGGATCGCCCCCAAGTCCCATTCACCACACCCCCCGAACCTTCGGATGCGCTGAAACGCCGACCCCCGCCTGGAATCGCAGGTTTCGGCCCGACTCCTCAGCGAACCATCAGGCGCGATCAGCTCACGGGCGGGCGCTGACGGTGCCAATCGGTCGCCTCTTGGACGGCGTGGGCCAGCCGGAGGGCGTGGTGCTCGCCCCACAGCGGGCTGAGGAACGTGACCGAATGGGGCTGCCGCCGGTCGTCGGACCCCTCCACCGGGAACAGGCCATTCGGGATCGCGACGGCTGGGTGACCGGTGAGGTTCGTGATGAGCAGGCCGGCGTTCCCGAAGCTCGGCGTCACGAGCACGTCGAGCCGGGACATGAGGTCGGCCATGGCGCGCATGAGCTGCGTCCGGATCCGGTTGGCGTTGATGTACTCGACGGCCGGGATGTGGCGGGCGTGGCGGAAGACGTTGGGCCACGCGTACCGCTCCTGGCGGACGAGCCGGTCGGTGCCGCGGCTCCGCGTGAGCCCGTCGAACGCCGCGGCGGCCTCGGCCTCCAGAATCAGGCGGAGCGCGTCGACCGGGAGGTCGTCGGGGAGCTCGACCCGGACCGGCGAGACGCCGAGGCGGCGGAGGACGGCGATCGTGGCCCGGTCCGCCTCGGCGCCCTCGTCGTCGCCGTCGTCCGGGACGATCGTGCCGACGCGAAGACTGGAGAGCGGCGTGTCGGGGCGGAACGGGAACGCGGCGTCCTCGCCCGAGACTGGCCCGCGGATGGCGTCGAACACGAGCGCGGCGTCGACGGCCGAGCGCGTCATCGGGCCGAGCTTGTCCATGCTCCACGAGAGCGCCATCGCGCCGTCGGTGGGCACGCGTCCGAACGTCGGACGGAGGCCGGTCACGCCGTTTCGCGTCGAGGGCGACACGATCGAGCCAAGCGTCTCGCTCCCGATCGCGAACGGGACGAGCCCGGCGGCGACGGCCGCGCCCGGCCCGGCGCTCGACCCGGACGCGCCCTGGTCGGGGTTCCAGGGGTTCTTGGTGGTCCCGCCGAACCACACGTCGCCCCACGCGAGCGCGCCGAGCGTGAGCTTCGCCACGAGCACGGCGCCGGCCTGCTCTAGCCGGCGGACGACGAGGGCGTCCCCGTCGATCTCTTGGTCGCGGTACGGCTCGGCGCCCCACGTCGTCGGCGCCCCGCGCGCGGCCAGCAGGTCCTTCGCGCCGTACGGGATCCCGTGGAGCGGCCCGCGGTCGACGCCCGCCGCCAGCTCGCGGTCGCGAGCGCGGGCCGTCTCAAGCGCTCGGTCCTCGACGGTGGAGGCGACAGCCTGGAGCGTCGGGTCGAACTCGCGGAGCCGGCGGAGGGACAGCTCGGTCAACTCGACCGACGTGACGGCGCCGCTGCGGAGCAGGGCGCCCAACTCCGGGATCGAGGCGAAGGCGAGGTCGCGGTCGCTGGCGGGCCGGCCGGAGACGCGCGGCACCGGCACCTCCGCGCCCGGCCCGGGCCCCGGCCGCTCGTCGCCGCCCAGCGTAAGGTCGAGCGTGAGGGCTGGCGGGACGCTGTTCGGCGGCTCTGCCGCGCGGATCGCTGCGAGGCTCTCCAAACGCTCGGCCACGTCGTCGAGCATGAGCGCGCGGTCCTCGGCCGAGAACGACAGGCCTTGGACGGCCTCCGCCGCCTCGAGCTGGTCGACCGTCAGGTCCGCTCGCGGCCCGTCGGGCGGCGCGCCGGGCCCCAGGCGGTGCACGTCCAGGGGGGGCGGCAGCGCGGCCGAGGCGGGCAGAGCGGCGCCCATGGCGAGTGCGCTGGCGGAGGCGAGAAAGCGGCGGCGGTCGGTCACGGACTCAGGCGGTGGCGGTCCGAGAAGATGCCTGCAGCCGGGCGCCCCGGCCACCGGCCTCCGGAAATCAGGCGCCCCCCGGCGTCAGTCCAACTCCCAAGCCTGCGCGAGGTGACGGAGGAACGTGGCCTCCATCGTGTGGACGACCTCGTCCGCCTCGGCGACCCGGACGAGGGCCGCGTGAGCCCGGGCCAGCGTATCCGGGTCGAGCGCCTCGCGGAGGCGGAGGACGACCGCGTCGAGCTCGACGACGCTGATCTCCCCGTACGCCGAGACGGCGTCCTCCACAAGGTGGCTCAGGTCCTCCCCACTCGCCGCCTCCCCGAACGCGTCCGCCAGCAGGTCCAGCTGCCGGACGAGGACGCGGGTCTCGCGCGGATCGAGGTCGGCGTCGGTCCCGTGGGCGACGACGAGGGTGAGGAGCGCGAGGTCCTCCAGCGGGGACGGGGAGCCCGGGGGGTGGTCGTGAGCCACAGGAGCGGGGGCGGGTTCGGGCCGGTACCGCCTCCGCATGACCCTGTTCCCACGTGGGTAACGGCCCCGCGGACTACGCCCGCCGCGCGAGCAGCCGGCGCCACCACGGCCGCCCCTCCCGCTCGGCCACGCGGAGAACGTGCATCAGCGCCTCGAACTCCTCCCGGCACCCGGGGCACCCCTCGAGGTGCTCCTCGACGAGCGGCAACGCCTCGGCGGCGTCGCGCCCGGCCAGCGACATCTCGGCAAAGTGGTCAAGCCGGGCGTCGCACTCGCCGCACGACATCTCGTCGGCCCGCGAGGCGAGCGCCTTGGCGACGAGGAGGCGGAGGACGTCGGGCGTGAGGGTCATGGCGAACGTAGACGCCGAGAGCACCTAGCGGCTTACCCCGCGGGCTAGGCGCCGTCGTCGAGGAGGTCGTCAGGCGTGAGGCCGCGAGCCTCGAACGCCTTGCGGAGCTTGAGGCGAGCGTCGTGGAGGAGCTTGTAGAGCGCGTTCCGGTTCGTGTCCATCCGGCGGGCGACCTCATCGAGCGGCATCCCGTTGAGCACAGCCGTGAGCGCCGTCGACTGCCGCTCGGTGAGCTCGTCGGCGATGAGGCGGCGGACGAGGGCGACGGCCTCGGCGTTGGCCATCGAGACGTCGGCCGTCGGCTCGGGCGTCGAGGGCGGGTCGGCAACGACGGCGTCGAGCGGGACGTCCTCCCACCGCTTCCGGCGGAGCTCGCTGAAGGCGAGGTGGACGGC
>JAAXJP010000647.1 GCA_012269805.1 Rubrivirga sp. | reverse complement strand
GTGCTGAGGGGACCCGCTGGCTCTTCATGGTGTCTCCCTGTTAGGAGGAGTCGGGAATGGCCTTACTCTCTTGAGGAGCGACGCCGCCCCCAGCAGTGCCGATGCCCGGACTGTCTGACGAGGGGACGCCCCGGTGCCTTGACAGGGTTTTCCCGAGCCGGGTATATTCGCCGCGTCGCCTTAACACGCCCTTTACCCGCCGCCCACCCGCTCAGGTTGATACCGTCCTCCATTCGACAGGACTTCCAGCCAAGCGTGCGTGGGCACGTCAGGGCAATTCGCGACCGCGGGGTCGCACGGGCCGTTCGGTCGGCCCACGACTCAGACCCGGGGCTTAGGACTCGTCCCGGACGCCCCACAGCCCCGGCCCTCGGGTCTCGGCATCACCCGACCGGCGTCTCTTGACGCACTTCCAATCCCGGGCCACCGGCGCTCGGGCTCACACACCACCCTTCAGGAGGTAGCAATGTTTCGTTCACTGAGCACCGCCGTGCTCTTGCTGCTGTTCGCGCTGCCCGGCGTGGCACACGCGCAGAACACCGGCAAGATCTCCGGGCGCGTGACGGACGCCGATACCGGCGATCCCCTCATCGGCGCCAACGTGTATCTCGCCGATATCCAGCGTGGCGCGGCCACCGATATCGACGGCAACTACACCATCCTCGGCATCCCCGTCGGCCAGTACGACATCCAGTACTCGTACACCGGCTACCAGGCCGAGACGATCACCGGAGTCGAAATCTCGCAGGGCCGCACCCGCGTGGTCGACGTCGAACTCTCGTCCGAGTCGCTCGGTGAGGTCGTCGTCGAGTACGAGCGGCCGCTCATCCAGCAGGACGCCATCGGCGTCCCGAAGGTCGTGACCGGCGAGGACATCCAGAACCTCCCCGTCCGCGGCGTCGAGAGCGTGGCCTCGATCCAGGCCGGCGTCGTCTCCAACGACGGCTCCTCGACCCTCAACGTCCGCGGCGGTCGCGGCGAGGAGGTCACGTACTACATCGACGGTGTGAAGGTGATCGGCGGGTCCACGGGCCGCGCCATCCCGCAGCAGGCCATCGCCGAGCAGGAGATGCTCATCGGCACGATCCCGCCGCAGTACGGCGACGCGACGGCCGGCATCATCTCGATCTCGACGCGGTCCGGCGGCAACGACTTCTTCGGCTCGCTCGAGGCCATCACCTCGACCGGCCTCGACTCGTACGGCTACAACCTCGGCGCGCTCACGCTCGGCGGCCCGATCGTGAAGGACTTCGCGAGCTTCTTCGTGTCCGTCCAGGGGACGTACGCCGAGGACAACTCGCCCTACGCGCTCGAGACGCTCCAGCTCAACGACGACGTCTACAACGCGATCCAGCAGTCGCCCCAGGTCGTCCGCGTCGACCGCGCCGGCTTCGGCGACACGGCCCCGACCGGGACGCTCTTCACCGACGACGACTTCTACTACGTCGGGATCCCGGCCTCGCTGGACCCCTCGCTCGACTTCGACCCGAACGACCCCGACGCGTCGCTCGCGTTCACGGACGAGGAGCTCGCCGAGGCGCTCGGCATCGACCAGGGCCTCATCCTGGGCAGCCCGTTCCTCTCCTATGACCTGTTCTCCGAGGCGGACCTCGACGACCGGTTCTTCTCCCGCCAGGGCAAGGACGACCCGTACACGCAGCTCGCGGCCTCGGGTAACCTCGAGTTCCGGCCCGTCACGGGCGTGAACCTCCGCGTTGGCGGGGCCTACACGTACGACGACGACCGCAACTTCTCGTTCGCCCACTCGCTGTTCAACCGCGACCGGTTCACGACGACGCAGGACGAAGTCGCACGCGGCTACGTCTCGCTCCGCCAGGTGCTGTCGAACACGGCCTTCTACCAGATCCAGGCCGAGTACTCCAACCGGTTCCAGGAGACCTACCCGGACGAGTTCGGCGACGACCTCACGCAGGCCATCTTCTACGGCGACATCGACGCCGACCAGTACGCGGTCGCCCGCCGGTACTACAACTACAACGCGGCCACCGGTGTCTACGCGCCGACCTTCTTCGACGGCTCGATCGCCCCGGTCGACGCGAACCAGGGCATCGGCTTCAACGCGCCGGGCGACCCGCGCACGGGCTACTCGAAGTTCAGCCAGGACCAGTTCCGCGTCTTCGGTTCGGCCCAGACGCAGGTCGGCGTCCACGAGCTGTCCTTCGGCGGTGAGTACGAGACGCAGACCCAGCGCTACTTCTCGCTCGGCGCGTCGTTCTCGCGTTCGCTGGCCCGGTGCTACGACGACGGCGACATCGAGCTCGAGTGCATCGACTCCGACGGCGACGGGGAGAACGACGCCGGCGTGACGAGCTACGAGGAGCTCCCGTTCAGCGTCGGCTTCAACAACCCGCGTCTCAACGTCCGCTACTACGGCTACGACTACCTCGGCCTCAACGAGGTGGACTCGGATGACGTCAACGCGTACATCCAGAACGAGAGCCGCAACGTGGCCCCGTACAAGCCGCTCTACTACGGCGGCTACGTCCGGGACCGTATCGAGTACCGCGACCTCGTTCTCGACCTCGGGCTCCGGCTCGACGTGTTCGACAACAACACGCGCGTGCTCCGCGACCCGTTCGCGCTCGTCGACATCTACCGCGTCGACGACGTGCTCGGCGGCATCCAGGGGATCAACCCGATCAACAACCTCCCCTCTACGATTGAGGGCGACTACGCCGTCTACGTGAACGGCCAGGACGTCGTGGGCTACCGCGACCTCAACGGCCAGTTCTACAACGCCCAGGGCGCCGAGGTCACGGCCGACCGCGTCCTCTCGGGGGTCGGCGGTTCGCCGGTGATCGACGAGGCGTCCGGCGGCCAGCTGACCATCGACGCCTTCCGCGACTACGAGCCGCAGCTGACGGTCATGCCGCGGATCGGCGTGACGTTCCCGGTCACCAACCGGGCCCTGTTCTTCGCGTCCTACAACGTGACGAGCCAGCGCCCGAGCGAGAACGCCTTCGCGTCGATCCAGGACATCGCCTACGCTTCGGAGAGCGGCGGCACCCTGAACAACGCGGACCTCAAGCCGGAGACGACGACCCAGTACGAGCTCGGCTTCCGCCAGAGCGTCCTCGACCGGGCCGCCCTCACGGTGTCGGGCTTCTACCGGACTCAGCGTAACAAGATCACGCTCCGGACCTTCAACGAGGCCTTCCCGACGGGGTACACGGCGTACACGAACCAAGACTTCAGCACGACGAAGGGCGTCGAATTCGCCTTCGACCTCCGTCGGACGCGCAACCTCCAGGTCAACGCCAACTACACCCTCCAGTTCGCGGAGGGGACGGGCTCGGACGCGGCCTCGGCCAACCTCCTCTCGTTCCGGACCCAGACGTTCATCTTCCCCGAGACGCTCGCCCCGCTGTCCTTCGACCAGCGGCACAACGTGAACGTCTCGCTGGACTACCGTCTCGGCCAGGGCGAGGGCCCGATGATCGGCGGCGTTCGCCCGTTCGCCGGCTTCGGCCTCAACCTCCTGGGCACGTTCAAGAGCGGCAACCGCTACACGCAGCTCTCCGACGAGGCCTCGACCTCGGACTACGCCCAGAACATCGGTCTCCAGATCACGGGCTCGGTCAACGAGGTCGTCATCCCGCCGACGACGCGCGTCGACCTCAAGGTCGACCGCGGCTTCAACCTCGGCGGCGCCAACCTCCGCGGCTACGTCTGGATCCAGAACCTCCTCGACACGGACAACGTGATCGGCGTCTACCGGACGACCGGCATCCCGGACAACGACGGGTACCTCTCGACGGACCCCGACGTCATCGCCAACCTGGGCAGCCAGCTCCAGCGTGACGCCTACCGGTTCCTGTACTCCGAGTACGTGGGTGGCCCGGTGACCCCGGGCGGCTACAAGACCTCCGGCGGCAGCTTCTACAGCCCGCCGCGCCGGATCCGTCTCGGTGTGACCCTCGACTTCTAGACCGGCCGAGTTCGTCCCGCCCGCGGCGCGCCCCGGCGCCCGCGGGCGGGAGCTCCGGTCCCCGACCCCGATTCTTCCCTGAACATGACTACCCTTACCACCCTCGCTCGCCGAACGGTCGTGGCCCTCCTGGGCGCCGTCCTGCTTTCGGTGGGCGCCAGCGCCCAGAAGGCGCTCCCCGAGGGGTTCGACGCCCCGCCCGCGCAGCTGAGCGCGGCTGCGGCCGCGGCGACCGCCGCCGCCGGCGCCGCCGAGTGCTCGCTCGGTGCCGCCGAGGTCGACCTCAACGTCAACAACGTCCGCGCCAAGATCTACAACATCGGCGGCCTGTTCTGGCGCGGTGGCGGCGCCCAGTACGAGGTGCCCTACAACCCGGACTCCCCGACGCCCGGCCCGAACTCGATCTTCGCCTCGGGCATCTGGATCGCCGGCCTCCAGGACGGCAACGAGAACGACCTCCGGTTCGCCGGCTCCACCTACAGCAACTGGGAGTTCTGGCCCGGCCCGCTCGACGCGAGCGGCCAGACCACGACGGCCCGGTGCGCCAGCTTCGACAAGCTCTGGAAGGTCAACCTCGAGGACCTCGAGGACTACACGGCCAACGGTGAGACGGCCACGACCAACCAGGACCTCCTGACGTGGCCCATCGCGCAGGGCGCTCCGTACTTCCTCGACACCAACGGGAACGACAAGCGCGACCCGGACGAGCCCCGCATCGAGCTCGACCTCGGCGACGAGGGCTACAGCATCACGCGCGGGGGCGGCGCCACCCTCGACCTCGCCGCCGGCTACCGGCCGGACATCATCGGCGACCAGGCCGTGTGGTGGGTCATGAACGACAACGGCAACACCCACGGCTGGAGCGGCAAGGCGCCGCTTCAGGTCGAGGTGCGCGCCCAGGCGTTCGCCTTCTCGACGGCCGACGCCCTCAACAACACGACGTTCTACCGCTACCAGTTCATCTCGCGGAACTCGGGGAACATCGAGGACACGTACGTCTCGCTCTGGTCGGACCCCGACCTCGGGCAGTACACCGACGACTACGTCGGCAGTGACCCGGACCTCGGACTCGGCTTCGTCTACAACGGCGACAGCGTGGACGAAGGCGCGGGCGGCTACGGCGCGCTCCCGCCGGCCCTCGGCTACGACTTCTTCCAGGGCCCGCTCGTCGGCGACGGCGAGGGCTCGAGCTACAACGACGGCCTCGACAACGACGGCGACGGCCAGGTGGACGAGGAGAACGAGCGGCTCCAGGTCGAGACGTTCTACTACTTCACCAACCAGGGCGGCCCGACGGGCGACCCCTCCTCGAGCGAGGACCGCGGCGTCGTGTCATACCGCCTCATGCAGGCCCTTTGGAAGGACGGGACGCCGTTCACCCGTGGTGGCGACGGCTACAACCCGGGCAGCACGGACTTCACCAACTTCGCCTTCCCGGACGACCCGCCGTCCTACTGGTCGGAGTACAACTCGAACGGTCTCGGCCGGGCGAACCTCCCCGATGACCGCCGCTTCGGCGTCGTGACCGGGCCGTTCACCTTCAAGCCGGGCGACGTCCAGGAGCTCGTGTTCGGCATCGTGTGGGCCCAGGCCCCGCAGGCCTGCGCGGCCACGGCCACGCCCCAGATCGCGTCGCTCCAGCAGCTGAAGTTCGACGACATCACCGTCCAGGGCGCCTTCAACGCCGACTTCAACCTGCCGAGCCCGCCCCCGGCCGTCACGGTCGAGGCGACCCCGCTCGATCAGGAGATCGTCCTCCAGTGGGACAGCGTGACCGGCGATAACCGGGACATCTTCGAGTACTCGGTCACCAGCCCGTTCGCCATCTCCGGCGCTCCGGACGACACGTACGACTTCGAGGGCTTCAAGGTCTTCCAGTACCGTGACGCGCAGGACACGGAGGGGACGCTCATCGGTACGTTCGACATCAACAACTCGGTGACGACCGTTATCGATAGTGGTCTCGACTGCGCCACGGGTGCCATCGTGAACAACGTGGTGGCTCAGGGCATCAACAGCGGGACGGCGACGAACACGCCGACCTCGATGCTCATCCAGAACGACGCCTACACGGGCAACGAGCTGCGGAACAACACGACGTACTACTTCGGCGTCCAGCCGTACGCGTACAACGAGTTCTCCTCGCCGAACCGGATCTTCTCCGCTCCGGTGACGCGCGTCTCGGTCCGCCCGTCGCAGGTGGCCGTCCGCAACGACGGCACGGTCCTGCAGACGTCGGCCGGCACCTCGCTCGCCGTCCAGGCGGCGGACGGCAACGTCGGCGGTGGCGTCATCACGGCCCGCGTCGTGGACCCGGCGAGTGTGACGGGGGACACCTACCGTGTCACCTTCTTCGAGTCCACCGACGATGAGGGCCACTCGTTCACGAACTACCGGATCGTCAACTCGACGACCGGCGAGATCATCCTCGACGGCGAGGAGTACTTCGCGGAAACGGGCGAGCCGCTCCGTCAGATGACGGACGTGACCCGCGCCGACGGCCTCGCCTTCGACGTCCAGGGCCCGGACCCCGGTCCGCTCTCGGCGCCCGGCGCCGACCCGGCGTTCGTGGAGATCACCGGCCCCGGCGGCTTCGACTCGTGCGGCCCTGACGCCGCTTCGACGGCCGGCTGCCCGCTCGGGAACAACGTCTACTCGTCGTACAACGGCACGGCCGACTACGTGGGCTACCACGTCGGCGACGGCCCCGAGGCCAGCCTCGGGTCGTTCGCTCCGAACGACTACGAGATCCGGTTCACGGACGCTGGCGGCTACGCCGTCTATGGCTTCTCGACGGACAACGTGATCCCGGTGCCCTTCGAGGTCTGGGACATCGGCCTCACGCCCCCGGGTGCTGAGAACGACCCGTCCGACGACGAGCGGCTGATCCCGTTCTTGTTCGCCGACGCCCCCGCTCCCGAGTGTGAGTTCGGCTACTTCGGGCCCACGCAGTTCGGCCTGGGCAACATCACGCAGCGGATCTACGGGTACTACGCCGTTAGCGGCCAGTCCTACGACGACTTCGCCAGCATCGCCGAAACCGCCCTCGCGGGTGACGACGACCAGTGCGTCGTGTCCGTGGAGGCGTACAACGTCGCCGATACGGGACGTGGACGTCCGCTCCAGCGGTTCGTGATGGAGCAGACGGGCGTCGGGATCGACGAGCTGTCCGGCACCGTGATCCGGTTCTACACGACCGATCCGAACCAGCCGGGCGACGTGTTCATCATCGACACGGGTGAGTCGGCGGCCCTCGCGGGGGACGCTGCGACGGCCGAGGCCGCCCTCGACCTCATCGCGGTGACGCCGAACCCGTACCGCGGAGCCTCCGGCTACGAGGTCTCGGGCGATCAGCGCATCGCTCGCATCGTGAACCTCCCGGCCGAGGCGACCATCCGGAT
>JAAXJP010000578.1 GCA_012269805.1 Rubrivirga sp. | reverse complement strand
GCCTGAGCATGGTGCTTGGGCTGTGGGAGCGGGAGGCCCGACGCCCGACGGCGAGGGCGGACCGACCCCGGTGAGGGTAGGCCGCCGGGGTCACGGCCGCGGAGGGCCGACCGCCGACGGTGGGGCCGAGAGCGGCCCCTGGGAGACGTCGGCGTGCGTCGCCGACGCCCGGCCGACCAAGCCCGCCCCGTGAGGGCAGGCGGCCGGACCGCTCGTTGCCCTCTCGTCGCGTCGGCCACCCGAACCGCGCGGCTCCTCCAGCGCGTCGGCGTGGCCGGGGAGACCGGCGAGCCGGAGCCACGCCTGCGGCCACCGGGCGCCCTCGGTCTCGGCCAGCCGCGCGGCCTCCCGGACCGTCTCGTCGGCCGACCGACCGGGGAGCGCCGTGAGGAAGGCGAGCTCGAGGTCGGAGAGGGCGAGGTCGAACATCCGCGCGCCCGACGGCGAGCGGACGTAGTAGTCCCGCTTCTTGCGGGCCCGCGCGAGCTGGGCCACCTCGGCCCCGTTCAGCCCGAGCCACCGGTAGAGTGCGGCCGTGTCGGGCTCGATGGCGTCGGGGTTGGGTAGGAAGATCCGCGTCGGACAGCTCTCGACGAGGAGCTGCGCGCCCTTGACGCCGTCGCGGAACTGGGCCGGGCTGTGGGCCACGACGACGACGGACGCGTTCCGCTTGCGGAGGGTCAGGAGCCACTGGCGGAGCCGGTCGGCGAACCGGCCGTGCATGAGGGCGGCCCACGCCTCCTCGATCACGATGAGCGTGGGCGAGCCGTCGAGCGACTCCTCGACGCGGCGGAACAGGTAGGTCAGCGCCGGGACGAGGACGCGGTCGCTCATCCCGACGAGGTGCGAGAGCTCGACGACCTGGTGCCGGACGGCCCCCTCTCCCCTGCCGCGGCCGTCGGTGGCCGCTCGCGCGTCCGCACGTGCGAACGAATCGCGGTCCGCGTCGAAGAGCGCGCCGTAGGACCCCTCCAGCGTGTACGGCCGGACGAGCGCCCTCAGCCGCTCGGTCCCGAGGTTCACGAGGAGCGCGGTCAGCGTCCGGCCCTCGGGCGGGTTCTCCGCCAGCAGGCCGACGGCGTGCGCGAGCCGCCCCCGCTCCTCCGGCGTGAGTGTTTGGCCCTGGAGCTCGACGAGTTGCTCGACCCAGTCGACGGCCCACGTCCGCACCTCGGGCCGGTCCACGTCGCGGAGCGGCTGCATCTGGACCGGGTTCCGGGCCGCCAGAGGCCCTGCGAGGTCGTAGTGCGCCGCGCCCATCGCGCGGCCCGAGACGTAGTGGCTGTAGCCGACGTCGAACGTCACCGTCCGGGCGCGCTCGTAGCGTCGCCACTGCGCGAGGAGGAGCCCGACGAGGACCGATTTGCCCGCCCCCGTGGCCCCTACGACGAGCGTGTGGCCGACGTCGCCCTCGTGGAGGCAGAGCCGGAAGGGCGTCGATCCGTCGGTCTTGGCCCACAAGAGCGGCGGGCTGTCCGGGGGGAACAGTTGGGAGGGGACGGCCTCGTGGCCGCCCCACGGTGCCGTCAGCGGCAACACGTCGACGACGTTCTCCGTCGTCAGGAGCGGACGGCGGAGGTTGGGGTGGCCGTGGCCGGGGAGCGTCCCGAGAAAGGCGTCGACGGCGTTGACGTCCTCGACGCGCCCCGTGAACCCGAGGTCCCGGACGACCTTCAGGAGCGCTGCGGCACGCTCGTCGGCCTCGCGCCGCGTGTCGGCCATGACGACGGCGGATACCGTGAGGTACCCGAACCGGACATCGCCGCTCGAGTTGGCCGCGCGGGCGCTCCCAGCGTCGTGGACCATCTGGGTCGCGTTCCCGTCCTGGAAGGCGAGGTCCATCTCGGTCGTCTCCCGCTTCTGTTTCGAGGCCAGGTCCTTCACCCAGTCGCCGGCGCCTCGTCGTTTCTGGAACCACCCGAGCTGGGCCTTCCCGATGGCCTTCACGGCCGTCGTCGGCGAGAGCGGGAGGAACCGGACGCTCCAGCGGTACGGGAACGGCAGGCGGAGGGCGGGGTCGGCCAGGCCGGGCCGCGTCGCGTTGGGGTAGCCCTGGACGGCCACGACGCGGACGTGCTTGGCGCCGACGCGCGGCTCGAACCCGCCGACGAACGGCTGGTCGGCGAGCGCGTAGTCGAGGTACGCGCCCCGGCCCGGCACGCCGACGGCGTGACCCAGCCCGGTCAGGCACTCGTGGAGGTGGCGGAGGAGGTCCCCGCTCCCCAGCCGCTCGACCCACATGGCGGACGAGAGCCGGTCGCGGACGCCGCGGAGGTCGCGCTCGAACTGGCCGACGAGCCGGTCCCAGACCTCGGACGCGGACCCGTCCTCGCGTCCGCTCACGAGCCGCGTCTGGAGCTGGCTCGCGAGCCCCGCGGGCGGCGTGTAGGTCACGGTGAGGACGGTCTCGGTCTCGTAGTGCTCGCCGACGGAGGCGTACCGGACGCGGCGGGCGCCGTCGATGGCCCGGCTCACGGGGTCCGGGAAGTGGCAGCGCGCGTTTGGCGCGTAGCCCGTGGCGTCGCGGCGGACGGCGTCGGCGTGGACCATCCACCCGTCGCCGAGCGCGGCGAGGGCGGCGTTCGCGTGGCCCGCTAGGTTCACGACCTCGGCGGCGGTCGAGGAGGCGAGGTCGCGGCCCCGGACGCGCCACGCGGCCAGGAACGACCCGTCCTTCATGAGCACGACCCCCTCCCCCACCAGGAACCCCCACCCGAGCAGGTCGGAGAGCCCGCGCGGGGCCGCCCGGTGCTCACGGAGACGGCCGAGCCCGGCGGCGCCGAGGGCGCCCGCGGCGAGTCCGGCGGCGGCGGTGAGGAGGCTCATGGCGACGTGGGCAGAGGGCCGTGGTTATGGGCTAGGGACCGACCGGGTCGGCTTCCGCGAGCCCGTCGAGGCCGGGGGGAGCGGGTCGTAGGCGTCGGCTTGGCCCAGCGTCCGCGCGGCGAACTGGGGGAGCAGCTCGTCGACGTTCGAGAGCTTGACCATGAGCGGGTGGACCCCGGCCACGACGGCGAGGACGACCAGCCCCGAGCCGACCGAGAGGCCCAGGAGGTACACGAGGCAGACGACGAGCGTGACCTCGAGGATGAGGAACGAGCGGTCGACGCCGGCGAACCGGGGGACGCGCACGAGCGACTGGTGGACCGGGCGCTCGGGGAGCCGCTCGGCGGCCCGGAGGCCGTCCGCACGGTCGTGGCGGCGCGTTTGGGGGGACGGCATGGAGGGTCGGATGGCGTGGTCCCAGCGACCGGGCCGGTGGAGCGCATGCGGGCCAGCGCGTGGATGTCTCCGACCGGCCCGGACGGGGCGGTCTAGAAGGAGGCCCCGGAGATCCCGAGCGTGGCCGCGAACGTCGTCGCGCCGATGGCGATGCCGAGACCGAGGACGGCCTGGCCGATCCGCTTGGCGCCCTCCTCGTTCCGCGTGAAGGCCCAGATGATGCCGCCCATCGCAATCGCGATCACGGCCACGAGGCGGACCGTGTTGCCGGTGAGCGCGTCCGCGAGCGTCTGGAGCGGGCCGTCCCACGGCATGGCCGCGCCGCCGGAGGCCGAGGCCTCGGACGCCATGAGGACGGTGAGCGCGAACAGACCGAGGAACCGGACCGGGACGCGGGCGAGGAACCGGGCAGCCCCGGACGTGGAGGGAGAGAGTGAGTTCATGGTGCTGCCCGTGAGGGCGGTGGGCGGAGGCGGTCCCGCCGGTGAAGCCGGGCGTCCCCGGCGTGTGGGTCGGTCGGGCAGGGGCCGCCGTCGGCCCCGCGCCCGAGTGGGCGTCCCCGGTGTCAGATGGGGTGGAGCGCGTAGGCCCCGTCGCGGTACCCGTCCACCCGGACGAGCTCGCGGACACGTCGGCCCTCGTTGCCGCCCTCGATCACGACGACGACTCCGACGGCCTCGGCCACGAGCGCGTGCTGAGACGGCACCCCCGCCCGTTGCGCCAGCCGGTCGAGGCGCCGGAGCGCGCCCCGGGCGTCGGTTGCGTGGACCGTCGCGCACCCGCCGGGGTGCCCCGTGGCCCAGGCGTCGAGGAGGTGGAGCGCGGCCCCGTCGCGGACCTCTCCGACGACAATCCGGTCCGGCGTGCAGCGGAGCGTGAACCGGACGAGGTCCGAGAGCGAGACGCCCTCGGTCGTCCGGAGGGCGAGGTGGTCGTCGGCCCGGCACTGGAGTTCGGCCGTGTCCTCGAGCACGACGACGCGCTCGCGCGGGTACTGCTCGCTCATCTCCAAGAGGACCGCGTTGCAGAGCGTCGTCTTGCCCGAGCCAGTCCCGCCGCAGACCAGGACGTTCTCGTGGTCGCGGACGGCGGCTTTGACGGCCCGGCACTGGGCGGGCGTCATCGTCCCGTGCTCGACGTAGCTCGCGAGCGTGAACACGCGCCGGGCGGGCTTGCGGATGACGAAGCAGGCGCGAGGGACGAGCGGCGGGACGAACCCCTGGAGCCGCGCGCCCCCGAACGTCTCGGCCGGGAGCTCGGCCTGGACCGAGGGCGTCATCGGACCGAGCGTGTCTCCCCGGTAGGCCGCGACGGTGCCCAAGAACTGCTCGACCTGGTCGCCGCGGACGGCGGCTCCAAGGGAGACCTTGCCGCGCGAGTGCGTGTCGGCGCGGAGCACGCCGTCGCCCGCGTTGACGTAGACCTCGGTGACGTCGTCGTCGGCGAACGTGGCGACCACCTCGGGGCCGAGGTACCGCTCCATGAGCCCACGGTAGCGGGACTCCTTCGAGAGGTCCTGGCCGGACGACGTTGCGGCGAGCGCGGTCATAGGGAGTCGGTCTGGGCGCCTTGCGACGGAGTGCTCATCCCGGTAGGTGCCGGACCGCCTCCGATCCCGCCACCCTCCTCCGCAGTTTTCCGGACGCTCTCGTCTCCCCCTCCCCTCTGATTGGTGACGTCCACCAGGATCGATCTCAAAGTGCCTGGGCACTATGACACTAAGTGCCCAGGTACTTGCGTCTGGGCCTCGGTCCTACTGGCCCTCCAGTGTCTCCAGCAGACGCTCGGCGCGCTCGTACGCTTTGCCCCCCTCCGATCTCGTGCCCCACACGGCGGACTCCAGGACGACCACAGCCTCAGTCCCGCGCCCGTCGGCAACCAGGGCCTCGGCGTGCACGGAAGCGGCCGTCAGGAGGGCGTCGAAGTACGGACCGGCCGCTGGCAGGTGGTCGCGAGCGATCTGAAGACCGGCCTCGCTGAGTTCGAGCGCACGGGCGACGTCGCCGGACTCTAGCGCGATCTCGGCGAGAGCCGCTCGCGCCACCACTGCGGTCCCCGGTCCCGCGTCCTTCAGCCTCATGGCGACCGCCCGTCGGAGCGGGACCGCAGCCGCGGCATTGCTCCCCCACTGTTCAAGCGCTCGGCCTTGTTCCGTCAGCGCGTACGCGAGGACGGCAGGGTCCCCCGTGGCCTCCGCATCAGCGACCACGTTAGAGAAGACGGCGGCGTCTTGCGGCCCCCTGTCCGCCGTGAGAACGGCGTCATGTGTCCGAGCACGAACGGCCCGGCGGTCGCCCTCTCCGAACTGGTCAGACAGGACCCGAGCGGCCCGACCCGTGACCTCCAGCGCCTCGGAACGGGCGCCCGCCTGCTGGAGGGCGAGGGCTTCGACGTGGAGCCCGAGAGCGACGCCTTCGGCCCAAGCCTCGGCCGTCTCCACAGGCCCGTTCGGGCGGCCGGAAGTACGGAGCGCCGCGGTCGCACTCCGTGCTCGTTCGGCAGCCTCGTCGTGCTTGCCTTGTGCGGTGAGCGCCAGCGCAGCGACCGCCCCGGCTCGAGCCGCCAACAGGCCGAGGCCCACCGTGCTCTTCGTGAGTGGGAACGCGGGGGTCGTACTCCCGACCCCGGCACGACCTCCTCCCCCCCGTTCGACCTCGGGGTCTCGGCCAAGCCGGTCGAACACGGCGCTCGCACGTCGCGATAGGTCGAGCGCTCTGCCCGGCTCCCCCGCGTACACGCTGTAGAGCGCGAGGTCGGTCTCGATGGACGCGGCGACGGCGCTGCCTTCGCCGTAACGAGAGACCGCCAGGGCGTGAGCCTCTTCGGCGAGCTCGGCGGCTCGCCGGAGACCGTCTGGAGTCGAGGTCCCGACGATCTCGCGCCCGGCGAACCCGGCCGCACACCGGGCTTGACCCCGGAGCGCTGCGATGACGGTGGGGTGGTCCGGGCCGCTCGCCGCGCGGAGGAGGACCGCTCGGCTGTAGAGACGGAGCGCCTCGTCGAGGTCTCCCCGCTCGGACAGCTGCTCGGCGAGCGTGAGGGAGAGGTCGGCGCCGACGGTCGGTTGGCTGACGCCGCCCTCGACGATCTCGGCGGTCCGGACGAGGAAGGCCCGACCCGCACGGGGTTCGGCGGGTGCCGACCGGATCACGTTCTCGACGACGAGCGCGAGTTCACCGGCGCTCGCCTCGGCGCTCCCCGTCGAGGCCCGCCAGCGCTGCTCGGCGGCGGAGAAGGCGAGGACCACGGCGAGCACGCAGGCCGCCGCCGCGACGAGCCCTCCGCGGTGCCGGGCGGCGAACCACGTGGCGCGACGGGTGAAGCTCACACCGACCCCGGCGGGAGGGCGCCCGTTCAACACCCGGCGCACGTCGACGTAGAGGGCGTCGGCCGAGCCGTACCGCTGATCCGGGTCGGGGTCGATGGCCCGCTCGACGATGGCGTCGATGGCCCAACGCCGCTGGCGGCCCAAGTCGAGCTCGACCACCCTCGAGGGCGGGGCGCACCCGTCGAGCGGGCGTCGGCCGGTCAGGAGTTCGTAGAGGAGGGTGCCGAGGGCGAACACGTCGGTCGCCGTCGTCGTCTCCGCGGCCCGCCCCGCTCCCGCAGGGAGGGCCTGCTCGGGGGCAGCGTAGGCCGGCGTCATCGGCCGGAACCCCGGCCCTGTCGTGTCCCCTCCCCTGCCCCACGAGGTCCCGAAATCGCGGTCGTCGAGGGGCTTCGCGACGCCGAAGTCGAGGAGGTGGACGCGGCACTCGCCGTCGGGTCCCTTCGAGGCGACGACGTTCGACGGTTTGATGTCGCGGTGGACCACGAGGTTGGCGTGGGCGTGGCGGACGGCGTCGCAGAGGATCGCGAAGGCCCCGAGCCGCTCCGTCGGACTCAGCGAGTGCGCCCTGGCGAAGTCCGTGATCGGGGCGCCGCGGACGTACTCCATCGCGAAGAACGGCCGCCCGTCCTCAGTCACTCCGGAGCCGAGGAGCTTGGGGATGGACTCGTGCCGGAGCGCCGCGAGCTGGCGCTGCTCCCTCGCGAACCTCGCGCGTGCGTTGGGAGCCGTCGAGGTCAGCACCTTGACGGCCGCTCGCTGACCCGTCCTCGGATCGTCGGCGAGGTACACGGCCCCCATCCAGCCC
>JAAXJP010000653.1:3332-7378 GCA_012269805.1 Rubrivirga sp. | reverse complement strand
CGCCCACGTCGGCTCGCGCGCGGCCTACGACGAGATGTACCGCCGATCGGTCGAGGACAACGAGGGCTTCTGGGCCGAGCAGGCCGGCCGCCTCGACTGGTTCTCGCCGTTCGACACGGTCAAGGACGTGAGCTTCGCCGCCGACGACCTCCACATCCGGTGGTACACGGGCGGGACGCTCAACGCCTGCTACAACTCGCTCGACCGCCACGTCGAGGCGGGCCGGGGCGACCGCGTGGCGTTCTACTTCGAGCCCGACGACCCCCAGAACCAAGAGCGGAAGCGGATCACCTACGCCGAAGCGCTGGCGGAGACGCAGCGGATGGCGAGCGTGCTCAAGGACCTCGGCGTCCAGAAGGGCGACCGGGTCACGATCTACATGCCGATGATCCCGGAGGCCGTCTACGCCATGCAGGCGTGCGCCCGGATCGGAGCCGTCTTCTCGGTCATCTTCGGCGGGTTCAGCCCCGAGGCCATCGCCGGCCGCATCCGCGACGCGTCGTCGGACTTCGTGATCACGGCCGACCAGGGGCGCCGCGGGGGCAAGACGATCGCGCTCAAGGCCAACGTCGACGCCGCGCTCAAGCGGATCGATGGCGCCGCCGTCCGCCACGTGCTCGTGGTCCGGAACACGGGCGGCAACGTGACCTGGGCCGACCACGACGTGTGGTACCACGAGGCGGCCGCCTCCGCCTCGGGCGAGTGCCCCTGCGAGCCGATGGACGCCGAGGACCCGCTCTTCATCCTCTACACCTCAGGCTCGACCGGCACCCCGAAGGGCGTCGTCCACACGACCGGCGGCTACTGCGTCTACACGTCGCTGACGCACGAGCTCGTCTTCGACTGGCGCGAGGACGACGTCTTCTGGTGCTCGGCCGACGTCGGCTGGATCACCGGCCACAGCTACATCGCCTTCGGGCCGATGATCAACGGGGCCACGCAGGTCCTCTTCGAGGGCGTGCCCACGTTCCCCGACGCCGGGCGCGTGTGGGACGTCGTCGAGGAGTACGGCGTGACCCTCTTCTACACGGCGCCGACGCTCATCCGCGCGCTCATGGCCAAGGGCGACGACTTCGTCACGAAGCACGACCGCTCTTCACTCCGCGTGCTCGGGACGGTCGGCGAACCGATCAACCCGGAGGCGTGGCGGTGGTACCACGAGGTCGTCGGGGAGGGCCGCTGCCCGATCGTCGACACGTGGTGGCAGACGGAGACCGGCGGCCACATGCTCACGCCGGTCCCGGGCGCCATCGACCAGAAGCCGGGCGCGGCGACGGTCCCGTTCTTCGGCATCCAGCCCCAGGTGATCGACGCCGACGGGAACGTTCTGGAGGGCGAGGCCGAGGGGCTCCTCGTCATCACCGACAGCTGGCCGGGGCAGGCGCGGACGGTCTACCAGAACCACGAGCGGTTCAAGAACACCTACTTCACGGCCTACGAGGGGAAGTACTTCACTGGCGACGGCTGCCGCCGCGACGCCGACGGGTACTACTGGATCACCGGCCGCGTCGACGACGTGATCAACGTGTCGGGCCACCGGATGGGGACGGCCGAGGTCGAGAGCGCGCTCGTGCTCCACGACGCGGTCGCCGAGGCGGCCGTGGTCGGCGTCCCGCACGACATCAAGGGCCAGACGATCTACGCCTACGTCACCCTCGCCTCCGACGCGACGCCCAACGAGGACCTCCGCGCCGAGCTGCGCCAGCACGTCCGCAAGGTGATCGGGCCGATCGCGACGCCGGAGTTCCTCCAGTTCGCCATCGCCGGCCTGCCCAAGACACGCTCGGGCAAGATCATGCGCCGGATCCTCCGCAAGGTGGCGACCGGCGAGCACGACAGCATCGGCGACACGTCGACGCTAGCAGACCCGGAGGTCGTCGAAAAGCTGATCACCGGCCGCCGCGGCAAGCCCGAGGACGACGCCGCCTACGAGTAGCGGACCCGGGAGGGGCGGGCCGCCCGCCCCGTCCTCCGCCTCGGTGGGTCCGCCGGACGACCGAGGCGGGTGGAGCGGGCTGGTAGCTGCTGGAACCGACAAGGAGTCTGTGCGGGCGACGCCCAGATCTCGGCCGCCTCGCGGGCGGACTACGCCGAGGCCGCCGGCGTGGTCCTCGCCTCCGCCAACGCCCACGCCGGGCGGACCTACGAGCTTGCCGGCCCGTCGTTCACCATGACCGAGTACGCCGCCGAACTGAGCCGCCTGTCGGGCACGCAGGTGGACTACGTCGACCTGCCGGAGGACGCCTACCGCAGCGCGCTTCTCGACGCCGGCCTGCGCGAGCCCGTCGCCGCCATGCTCGCGCAGTCCGACGCCGCGGCGCGCGGCGGCGCCCTCGAAGGCCCGACCGACGACCTCGAAGGCCTCATCGGCCGCCCGGCGACGCCCATGCCCGACGTCGTGGCCGAGGCGCTGGTCGCCCGAGCCGACGGGTAGGTCCGCCTCGGGGCCGAGGCGGGAGGCGCCAGACGAGTCGGCGCGGCCGGTGCAAACGGCCGTAGACTCCGGCCTTCACCCCGCCTCCACGTGACGAAAGAACAGTACTGGCGCGCGCAGATCCGCCGCATCGTGATCCTGCTCGCGGTGTGGGCGATCGTCGCCTTCGGCCTCGCCATCTTCGGGGCGCCGTTCCTCAACCGGTTCTCGTTTGGGGGCGTCCCGTTCGGGTTCTGGATGGCGCAGCAGGGGGCCATCTTCGTGTTCGTCGCCCTCATCTGGATCTACGCTCGCGCCAGCGACCGCGCCGACGCCGAGGCGGGCCTGGCCGAGACCGCGGACACGACGGCCACCGGCGGCGAGGGGCACTAGCATGGGCATCCAAGAGTGGACCTGGGTGACCGTCGGCCTGACGTTCGCCGCGTACCTGTACATCGGCTACCGGAGCCGCGTCGCCAACACCGAGGGGTTCTACGTCGCCGGGCAGGGCGTGCCGGCGATCGCCAACGGCGCCGCGACCGCGGCCGACTGGATGAGCGCGGCGTCGTTTATCTCGATGGCCGGCATCATCGCCTTCCAGGGGTACGACGGGAGCGTCTACCTCATGGGCTGGACCGGCGGCTACGTGCTGCTCGCGCTCCTGCTGGCCCCGTTCCTCCGCAAGTTCGGCCAGTACACCGTGCCCGACTTCGTGGCCGAGCGGTACGACTCGCAGTCGGCGCGGCTGGTGGCCGCCGTGGCCGCCATCTTCGTCTCGTTCACCTACGTGGCCGGGCAGATGGGCGGCGTGGGCGTCGCGTTCAGCCGGTTCCTGCAGGTCCCGTTCGAGGTGGGCGTGGTGATCGGGATGGCGATCGTGGCCTTTTTCGCGGTCCTCGGTGGGATGAAGGGGATCACCTACACGCAGGTGGCCCAGTACTGCGTGCTCATCGTGGCCTACACGATCCCGGCCGTCGCCATCGCCCTGACGCTCTTCGGCAACCCGGTCCCGCAGGTGGCGATCGGCGAGGCGCTGCCGCTCCTCGACGGGCTCCAGGCCGACCTCGGGCTCGACCCGTACTCGAGCCCGTTCGTCAACAACGACCTGCTCAACGTCGTCTGCATCACGCTCTGCCTGATGGTGGGGACGGCCGGGCTGCCGCACGTGATCGTCCGGTTCTACACCGTCAAGTCGGTGCGGGACGCGCGGTGGAGCGCGTTCTGGGCGCTCCTCTTTATCGCGCTCCTCTACACGACGGCGCCGGCGATCGCCATCTTCGCCAAGACGGCGATCCTCCAGCAGTACACCGACCTCGGCACGGCCGGCTTCCTCGACCAGAGCTGGGTCCAGAACTGGGCGGCGACCGGCCTCATCGACACCGACGCCATCGCCGCCAGCGGCGACGTGTCGACGTTCCTCGGCGCGATCAACCGCGACATCATCGTCCTCGCGACGCCGGAGATCGCCGGCCTCGGCGCGTTCATCGTCGCCATCGTGGCGGCGGGCGGGCTGGCGGCGGCGCTCTCGACGGCGAGCGGGCTCCTCCTCGTGATCTCGTCGTCGCTGGCGCACGACATCTACGGCAAGATCATCAACCCCGGCGCCGACGACGCCAAGCGGCTCCGCGTAGGC
>JAAXJP010000653.1:0-3322 GCA_012269805.1 Rubrivirga sp. | reverse complement strand
CGCGTAGGCCGCGCGATGATCTTCCTGGCCGTCATCCTCGCCGGCCTCCTGGGGATCTACCCGCTCGGGTTCGTGGCCGAGGTCGTGGCGTTCGCGTTCGGCCTCGCGGCCGCCTCGTTCTTCCCGACGATCGTGCTCGGCATCTTCTGGAAGCGGGCCAACCGGCAGGGCGCGATCGCCGGGATGGCCGCCGGGCTCGCGTTCACGTTCGTCATGATCGTGCTGATGCGGGCGAGCGTCGTCGCGCCGGGCACGTTCCCGGAGCCGATCATCGAGAGCTTCCTGGGCATCAAGGCGCAGGGGATCGGCGCGGTCGGGATGCTTCTCAACTTCGCCCTCACGATCGGCGTGAGCCTGGCGACGGCGCCGCCGCCGGAGCGCGTCCAGCGGCTCGTCGAGCAGATCCGTTACCCCCGCGTGCTCGCCGAGGCGGAGCTGGACGGGCCCGGGGCGTAGTGCCCGACGCCCCGCTCGACCGGGTCGCCCGCCTCGGGTGCGCCCGGCACGCGCTCGTGATCGCGGGGCTGCTCCTGGTCGCACTCGGGATCGCCGTGGCGCGCAACTGGGGCGCCGTTTCGCGCGCCCTCGGCGACGCGACCGCCCTGTCGGAGGGCGCCGACGAGGCCCGCGCGCTCGAGACGCCGGCCGACCTGCTCGACTGGATCCGCCGCCACCCCGACCGCGGCGCGCTCGTCGTCTGGGACCTCGCGGCCGACTCGGCCGTGGCGTCGGTCGGGCACGCCGGAGCCGCCCGCCCAGCCGTCGCGCTCCCGCTCGTGGGACCAACGTTCGACCTCATGCTCCATGGCGACACCGCCGCGGTCCCGGCCGCCGCGATCCGCACGCTGCCCGGCGTCGAGCGCCCGTCGCCCGACTCGGCGGCCGTCCCGTTCGCCGCGGTCGCCCGGCGCGCCCTCCGCGGCGACCGCGCGGCCGGCGACGCGGTCCTCCTCCGCGCCCGCACAACCGAGGTCGCGTGGGACGGCGGGGTGCCGCTCGGCGGCCTGTTCGTCGCCTGGGCGCAGTCAGCGCGGGCCGACGCGCTCGACACGTTCCTCGCCAGCACCCGAGTGGATCGCGCGGCGTGGGCCCTCAGCCGCCGGCTCCGCACCGACGGCGCCTTCCGCGGCGCGACCGAGGCGGACCTCGCCGCGCACGGCCTCGGGCTCTCGCTCGACGACCAGCGCCGGGCCGCCGACGCGACGTTCCCGCACCTCCACGCGACCGTCTTCGCCCGCGAACTAGCGGATCTCGCCAAGGCCCCCACTCCGGCCGCGCGGGCCTTCCTCACCGTTGCCACCGAACCCGCGACCGACGCGCTTCGAGCCCGCGGCGGCGAACGCCTCGGCGTCTTCGGCGGTGGCTTCCCCGGCCTCCAGTCGACGGCCGGCATCCTCACGCGAGCGGACGGCGGCGGGCGCCTCGTGGTCCTCTTGCTCGACGGCCTCCCCCACGCCGTGTTCTACCACCTCGCGCAGACCGGGCTCGACGTCGGGCTCGTGCTCGACCAGCTCGGCCTGGACGAGTAGGCCCGCCTCGGCAGGGTCGCCGGATCGCCGAGCCGGGCGGGGCTACGGCGTGGCCGCAGCCGGGACGGCGGCCCGGACCCGTTGGCGCACGACGTCGAAGGTTTCGGGATCGGTGGCGGGCTCCCCGGTCGGCTCGGCGCCCTCGGCCGCCACCCGGGCCGCCTCGATCCGGTCCTCGCCCAGTGGGTGCGTCGCGAACCACTGCGCGAGCGGGCCGGGGCGGCGCTGGCGGAGCGCCGTCAGCGTCTCGAACATGGCCGCCATCCCGTCCGGGTCGTAGCCGGCCGCGGCGAGGTACGCGAGCCCGAGGTTGTCGGCCTCCTCTTCGTCGGAGCGCGAGAACCGCGCGAGCGCGCTCTGCCCCACGAGTTCGGCCACGATCTGCCGGATCACGCCGGGGTCGTCGCCGAGCACGAGGCCGGCGACGAGCGACAGCCCGTAGGCCTTCACCATCCGCTCGGTCCCGTGCCGCGCGGCCCCGTGGGCGACCTCGTGGGCCACGACGCTCGCCAGCTCGCTCTGGGTCTCGGCCGCCGCGATCGTCCCCGCGTTGACGTAGACGTGACCGCCCGGGAGGGCGAACGCGTTGACGGCCGGGTCGTCGAGGACGGTGAACGTCCACTCGCGGTCGGCCAGCTCGGTCTGGGCGGCGAGCGCGCCGCCGAGGCGGTCGAGGTAGGCTTGGGCCCGGGGGTCCGAGAGGGCTTCCGTCTGCGCGTCGACCTCGGCCGCGAGCTCGTCGCCGAGCGCCCACTCGTCGTCGAGCGAGACGAGGTTGACGTCGCCGCGGTTGACGCCGGAGCACGTGCAGCCCGGGACGGCGGCGAACACGAGGACGAAGAAGACGAGACGCATGAGCCGAGGGGGAAGTCCCTCCCCTACGCGCCGGCGCCGGCCGGGCTTCCCCGAGGGTGCCCGCCTCGACGACGGCGCCGAGGTGGGCGGGGTCGGGCTCAGTCCCGGCCGGCCCACGCGAGCGCGACGCCGGCCGCGAGGGCCGCGCCGAGCGCCGCCATCGGCCGCTGCTGGATCCGGGTCCACGCGCTCGAGCCGAACACGTGGCCGTCGGCGTTGCCGCTCACGCGGACGTCGCCCGCCGCCGGCTCGTGGAGCGCGCCCCGGGTCGGCCCGGCGACGGGCGCCCCTTTCTGGAGGCCGAAGAACGCGCTCTCCATCAGCTTGTCCGTCAGCCGTGGCGCGACGCCGCCGAGCACGGCGACGACGCCGTCCTTCGCGCCGACCGTCACGTCCCGCTGCGGGTGCTCGGCCGCGTGGAGGATGGCCCGCGCGACGACCTCCGGCGCGTACGTCGGCGGCGGGAGCTTGGCCTCGCGGTCCATGTGGTTGGCCGCGTGCTCGGCGTACGGCGTGTTGATCGCGCTCGGCTTGACGAGCGTGACGCTCACCGGCACGCCCTCCTTCTCGAGCTCCATCCGGAGCGCGTCGGTGAACCCCTTGACGGCGTGCTTCGAGGCCGAATAGTGGCCCTGGAGCGGGATCGCCCGGTCGCTCAGCACCGAGCCCACGTTGATGAGCGCGCCCGATGCGCCGGTCTCGCGGAAGTGGCCGGCCGCCGTCAGGCTCCCGTGGACGACGCCCCAGTAGTTCGTCTCGAACAGCTGGCGGGCGTCCTCCTCGGGGACGTCCTTGAGCTCCCCGTAGACGCTCACGCCCGCGTTGTTGACCCACGTGTCGAACCCGCCGAACGCCTCGTGCGCCGTGTCGTGGATGAGCTCGTGGGTGGCGGCGTCGGCCACGTCGATGGCGACGGTCTCGACGCGGGCGCCCTTTTG
>JAAXJP010000046.1 GCA_012269805.1 Rubrivirga sp. | reverse complement strand
GCGCTGGCCGTAGACCTCGACCTGGGCGTGCAGGGCCCGGCTGAGTGCTCGCCGGTAGCCCGCGACGAGGTGGTGCGCACGGGCGAACCCGAGGTCCCGGTTCGGATGCTCTCCGTCTGTGGTCTCCGCGAGGTAGAACCGGAGGTCCTCGGCCTGGCTGTGGAGCCCGTAGCCGAGGCTCAGCGCCTGCCCGGGCGCGACCTCCCACGAGACGCCGGCGCGCGGCTCGACGGCCGTCGCCCCCGTCAGCGCGAGGTGCTGGGCGTGGACGCCGAGCGTGACGTCGAGGCCGGCCGCGGGCGTCCAGCGCGACTGGGCGAACGCCGAGGCGAGCACGCTCTGCCCCTCCCCCACCGCGACCGGCACGAGCGGCAGCCGGTGGTCCGGGGCCGACCGGACGTCGAGGTCGTAGTAGAGCCCCTGTACGGTGGCGCCGGCCTCGGTGAGGAGCCGCGCGCTCGGCTTGTGCGTGAGCGCGGTGCCGACGATGGCCCGGGCGTCGGTCGCCTCGATCTGGAGCTCGGGCTGGAGGACGAGCGCGTCGTCGAGCCGCTGCTGGCGGTAGGCCGTGCGGCGGCCCGTCGCGGCCAGGGTCGTCCGGAGGGCCGTCCGCCGACCGAGAACGAGGTGGTGGGACACGCCGGCCGCCCCGACGCCGAGGTCGAGCCCGACGCGCGAGCGGTCCCACAGCTCGTACTCCCACGCCGTCGAGTCCCGCGTCTCCGCGTCGTTCTGGGCGTCGAGCCCGCCGAGGCCCCAGACCTCGAACCGGCCGGCGCCGCGCGTCGGGACGGCGACCTTGAAGGCGAGGTCCTGGTACGTGATGCCGCCCTCGGTGGGGAGGAGCGGGAGGAGCAGCCCGAGCGTCGAGTAGCGGTAGTTGGCGAGGTACGTGGCCGCGCCGCCGGCGCGGATCGGCCCCTCGGAGGCCACCTCGACGCCGATCACGCCGACCTGGGCCGTGTGCTCGCGCGTGGCCGGGTTGCCCGTCCGGAACCGCATGTCGAACACGCCCGCGAGCGCGTCGCCGTAGGCCGCGGGGAAGGCGCCCGTGAATACGTCGGAGTCGGCGAGGAGGCGACCGCTGAAGAGGGTGAGCCCGCCACCGCCCGCGACGGTCAGCCCGGCAAAGTGGCTCGGCGTCGGGATCGGGACGCCTTCCAGGCGCCAGCCGACGCCCTTCGGCGCGTTGCCGCGGATCGCGATGGCGTTGTCCTGGACGCCGCTGCCGGACGTGGCGACCCCGGCGAACGCGGTCGCGAGGCGGGCCGGGTCGTCGGCGGCGCCGGCGTAGCGGCGGGCCTCCTCGACCGAGAACGACCGGGCGCTCACGGTGGCCATCTCGTCCGTCGGCCGCCCGTCGCGGGGCGCGGCCGTCACCACGACCTCGCCCGCCTCGACGACCGACTCGGCGAGGGCGACCTCGAGGACCGTCTCCTGCCCGGCGCGGACGAGCACGTTCGTCAGCACCGCCGGCTCGTAGCCGAGCGAGCGGACGAGGAGCGCCCGGCGCCCGAGCGGGACGGCCGCCAGCGCGAACCGGCCGTCGGCGTCGGTCGACGCCCCGAGGAGCGGGTCCGAGTCGGCCACGGCGACGGTCGCGCCGGGGAGCGGCCGGCGCGTGTCGCGGTCGACCACGACGCCGCGGACGGTCTGGGTCTGGGCGAGCGCCGCAGGGGCGAGGAGGAGGACGGCGAAGAGGCGGAGCACGGGCGGGGGGCGAGGTGGAGCCCGAGGCTCGCCGCCCGACGCCCCCGCGTTCGACCACGCCCGCCCGCCGGGACCCGTCCGCACGTCCGGTCCAGCGGGGCTGGACGCCCGGACGCGGCCTAGACCGCCTCGGCGCGCTGGCGGCGGTACTCGGACGGCGTCATCCCCGCGTGCCGCTTGAACGCCGCGTTGAACGACGACTTGGCGTTGAACCCGGCCTCCATCCCGATCGCCAGGACCGTCCAGTCGGCGAAGGCCGGGTCGGCCAGCCGCGCCTGCACCTCGCGGACGCGGTACCCGTTGACGACCTCGTAGAACGTCTGCCCGAGCTGGGTGCTGAGCACCTCGGTCAGGTTGTGCGGCGTGACGCCGAGGGCGCCGGCGAGGTCGGGGAGCGTGAGGTCGCCGCGGCGATAGAGGTGCTCGGTCTCCATGAGCGCCACGAGGCGGTCCCGGTACCGCCCGGCCTCCTCCGCCGTCATGCCGGACCGCGCGTACGGCTCGGCCGCGGGCTCCTCTGGGATCGGCGCCGGCGTCGCCGTCGTGATCTCCGGCCGCCGCAGCCCGAAGTAGCCGATGGCGTAGACGAAGACCGTCACGGCGAGGAGCGTGAGGTCGTCGAACGGCGCGTCCGGGTCCATGCCGACCGCCGCCCCGCGCCCGCCGAGCGCGTAGAGCACGACCGAGACGCCGAGCATCGCCACGACGCCGGCCGTCAGGATCTGGAGCCACCGGAGCCGGACCCGCTCAGCCCGCACGGCGCCCTCCGCCTGCCGCGTCGTCCGCCGGAGGACCGCGACGACGAGCGCGAGGTAGACCGCGCCGTGGAGCATCTTCAGCGGGTTGATCACGACCAGCGCCCGCGTCTGGACCGCGAGGCCGGGATCCGCGAGGACCGCCAGCTTTTCGGGGCCGGTCCGCATGAAGAGCGGGACGAAGAACAGCGCCGCCGTGACGAACGGGACCGCGTGCCACGCATCCGATGGGCGGAGCCGGGCCGCAGGGTCGGCGAACGTCCGGACGTAGAGGTACAGGAGCGGGCCGTAGGCGAACGCGAGCGGAAGGTCGAGCCCGATGAGCGCCGGGTGGCGGGCGCTGGCCTCGGACGCATGGTAGACCGCCATCGCGAGGTCGACCGAGAACGCCAGCACGAGCGCGGCGAGCAGCCGGTTGGGCAGCGAGCCCCGGCTCGCGAGGACCGCCGCGAGGAACACCCCCTGCGCCGCGCCGATGAGGAAGACCGCCTCCATACCCCGAAGGTACCGAGGCGGACCTACTCGGCCGTCCGGACGAACCGCGCCCAGATGCCCCGGTGGTCCGAGGGCTGGACGCCGGCGACGGGCTCCCCGAGCACGATCCGCGCGCCGACCGGCCGGAGGCCCGGCCCGGCGAACACGTGGTCGATCCGGCGCGGCGTGTGGCCGGCCGCCTCGACGAGCGTCGACACCACGGCGTCCGGGTGGACCGCGTCGAACGCGCTCGCGGCACGGGCGGCCAGCGGAGCGAGCGACGGCGCGTCGACCGGCGCGTTGAAGGCACCGGCGACGACCACGGGCGCCTCCGCGACCCGGTCGAGAAAGGCGAGGAGATCGTCGATCTGGACGGCGCGGATCGAGTCGCCCTCGACCGTGTGGTGGAGGTGCGTCACGACGACGTCGAGCGGGCGGCCGTCGACGTCGAGGCGGGCGTGGGCGGCGACGCGGTAGTCAGTGAGCGGACGGAGCTTGACCCAGCTCGTGTCGAGGACCGGGTGCCGGCTGAGGATCGCGTTGCCGTAGCGCTTTGGCCGCTCCGGGCCGTCGACGGCGGCGAACACGACGGCGTAGCCGAGACGGGCGCCGAGCGTCTCGGCCTGGTTCGCCAATCCCTTCGCGGAGTCTTGGAGCACCTCCTGCAGCACGATCACGTCCGGCCGGAGCGCGCCGAGCGTGTCCGCGATCACGTCGAGCCGGGCGGGCCAGTCGTCCCGATCGTGCCACAGGTTGAGCGTGACGACGTCGAGCGGGGCGGGGGGCGCCGGGGATGGACCGGCGCACGCCCCGAGCCCTAAGGTCACCAGGAGACAGAGCGTCCTCATGCCAACGTCAGGACGACCTCGTGCTCGGCGCCGTCGCGCACGAGGGGCACCCGCCAGCCGCCCGAGGCCGGCGGAGTCGGCTCGCCGTCGACGACCAGGCCCGCCTCGGCGCCCCGCTCGGCGCGGATCGTGTAGACGGTGCCCGAGCCGTCGGGCAGGCGGTAGCGGAGCGTGAAGCCGGGCCACTCGGCGGGGACGCAGGGGTCGAGGGTGATCGCCTCGCCCCGGTCGAGCCCGAACCCGAGGACCGACTCGACGGCAACGCGGAGCATCCACCCGGCCGAGCCGGTGTACCACGTCCACCCGCCGCGCCCGACGTGGGGGGCCACGCCGTAGACGTCGGCCGCGATGACGTAGGGCTCGGTCTGGTAGGTCGCGACGGCCTCCGGCGAGTCGCCGTGGCGGACGGGCGAGAGCATCGCCAGAAGCGGCGCGGCGCGCTCGCAGCGGCCGGCCTGCGCGAGGGCCCGCACGGCCCACAGCGCCGCGTGCGTGTACTGCCCGCCGTTCTCGCGGACGCCCGGCACGTAGCCCTTGATGTAGCCCGGGTCGTTCGGCGTGGTATCGAACGGCGGGTCCAGCAGGCGGAGGATGCCGGCCTCCTCGTCCACCAGCCGCTCCTCCATCGCGTCGAGCGCCTGAGCCGCCCTGTCGCCGGGAGCGACGCCGGAGAGCACGGCCCACGCCTGCGCGAGCGCGTCGATCTGGCACTCGTCGCTCTCTTTCGAGCCCATCACGGCGCCGTTGTCGTAGAACGCGCGGCGGTACCAGTCGCCGTCCCAGCCGGCGTCGTTGAGCGCCTCTTGGAGGTGCGCGCGGTGCGCGCGGTAGCGCTCGGCGCGTGCCTGGTCGCCCCGGGCCTCGACGTGGGGGAGGAACGCGTCGATCGTGGCGGCGAGGAAGAACCCCATCCACACGCTCTCGCCCTTCCCCTCGCGCCCCACGCGGTTCATCCCGTCGTTCCAGTCGCCGACGCCCATCAGCGGGAGCCCGTGCGCGCCGACCGCCAGCGACCGGTCGATGGCCCGCGCCGCGTGCTCGTAGACGCTCGCCGACGTTCCGGCGTCCTCCGGCTGGAGGAACACCTCGTCCTCGCCGTCCTCGAGGAGCGGCGCCGTGAGGAAGCGGACGTCCTCGTCGAACACGCCCGTGTCGCCGGTCGTGGCGGCGTACGACGAGGCGAGGAGCGGGAGCCAGAGAAGGTCGTCGGCGAACCGGGTGCGGATGCCCTTCGAGAGCGGCGGGTGCCACCAGTGGAGCACGTCGCCCTCCTCGAACTGGTGGGCCGCGTTGCGGAGAATCTGCGCGCGCGTGAGGTCGGGCCGCGCGTAGACGAGCGCGGACGTGTCCTGGAGCTGGTCGCGGTAGCCGTAGGCCCCGCCGCTCTGATAGAAGGCGGTCCGCCCCCAGAGGCGGCACGCGAGGTTCTGGTAGAGGAGCCAGCCGTTGACCATCAGGTCGAGCGCCGGCTCGGGCGTCTCGATCTGGAGCGCGCCCGTCGTCTCGGCCCAGAATTGGCGCGTGGCCTCGACCGCCTCGGTGACGGCGTCGAGGCGGGCGAACCGGGCCGCGAGGGCCTCGGCGGCGGCGCGGTCGGCGGCCTCCCCGAGCACGAACGCGACCTCTCGAGTCTCACCGGGCGCCAGGTCGAACGCGACGCGGTGCGCCACGAGCGGGTCGAGCCCGGCGCCGACGGCGCCGTCGAGCGGACCGCCCTCCACCAGCGCGCGGGGCTCCGCGGGGGAGCCGAACCGGCCGAGGAAGGCGGCGCGGTCGCCGGTCAGCGACACGTCGGCGCCGTCGGACACGACCGGCCGGGCGACGGCGACGCGCTCGGAGAACTCGCCGCGCACGGCGTTCCGGGCGAACACCGTGTCGCCGTCGCGCTCCGTCACCACCATCCGGTCGGACTCGTGCGCGAGCGCGCCGAGCACGACGCGCGCGCTGGCCGTCACCGCCAGCCGCCGCGGCTCGCCCGTCGTGTTGGTGAGCCGGACGATCGTCAGTCGCGCCGAGGCGTCGGGCGCGATCGACTGCGTCGTGTGCTGCTCGATGCCCTCCACGACCGTCCGCCACGTCGAGTAGCCGAACCCGTGGCGGACCTCGACCGGCGCCGCCGCCGCGACCGGCCCGCCCGTGGGCGACCAGAGGGTGCCGGCGTCGGCGTCCTGCACGTAGAGCGCCTCGGCGTGCGGGTCCTCGACCGGGTCGTTGGACCACGGCGAGACGCGGTTCTCGCGGCTGTTCGCGCTCCACGACGACGCCGACCCGACCTCCGAGACGAGGTACCCGCCGGCCTCGTTCGCGATCACGTTCGTCCACGGCAGGGGCGGCAGCGCGAGCCGGCCGTCACCGTCCGGACGGAGGTGCATGACGTACTCCGAGCCGCTCTGGGAAAACCCGCCGATCCCGTTCCCCTCGCGGAGCGAGGACGCGTCGAGGTCGAGCGTCCCGGTCAGCTCCGGCCGCCTGACGTCGTCGGCCTGGCGGTTCGGCGCCGAGGCCGGGAGGCCTGGGGCCGCCTCGGACGGCTCCGGAAACGCGTCGTCGGCCCAGACGTGGGCGCGGGCCGCGGCGAGCGCGCGGTCGGCCGCGTTCCACGCGTCGGCGGCGACGGGGCGGACGCCCGCGATGCCGACGACCTCGGGGAGCACGTCGGCATCGCAGAGGGCGAGGACCTCGACGTCGAGCCCGAGGCCGGCCCACACGGCGCGGGCCGCCGCCAGCCGGCGCGCGGCCTCGACGCCCGCCTCCGTGTGGACCTCGATCACGACGCGCCGGCCGGTCCCGCCGAGCCCGAGGGCGCCCGGGTCGGCGCCGGGCTCGACCGCCGCGATGACGTCGGCGGGGGCCCGGAGCCCGGGGTCGCCGAAGAGGAGCGGGCCGACGAGTGCCTGGGCCGCCTCGGCAGTCGCCTCGTCCGCCCCGGCCTTCCGGCGGGCGGGCTCGACGGCGCCGGCGGCCGAGCGGATCGCGTCGGTGACGACGCCGAGGTCGGAGAGCTCCGTGACCGTGTCGAGGACGGCGTCGCGCGAGCGTCCGCCGGCCAGCCCGAACGCGCGCGACGCGGCTTCCTTCGCGGGCACGTCCACGACCGTGCGGAACGCGACGACCGGGTCGAGGACCGCGCCCGTCGTCTCGCCGAGGCGGCCGGGGGCGTCCAACGCGACGGGGTCACGGCGGCTCCGCCCGCGCCCGACGAACTCGAACCGGTCGGTCTCCCACGACACGTCGGCGGCGGCGCCGTCGAGCCAGTGGCCGAGCCAGACGTGCGGGTCCTCGGGCGAGCGCTGGCGACGCTTGGCCACGAGCGCCGGCCGGCCCTCCGCCTTCTCCGTCTGCACGAACAGTTTCGAGAACGCCGGGTGGGCGGCGTCGGCGCCGCGGTCGTGGAGGACGATCTCGGCGAACGTCGTCATCTCGATCCGCCGGGCCCGGCCGTCCAGCGCCCGTAGCGTGACGTGCCCCAAGAGCGCGCCGTCGGCCGCCGCGAGGCACAGCCGCGTCTCGACGCCCCCGTCCTCCCGCACGACCTCGACGGTGCCCGGCCCGACATGGACTTCGTAGGCGTCGGCCTCGGCCCCGAGCGGCTGCCAGCCGGCGCTCCACGCGCGGCCCGAGTCGAGGTCGCGGAAGAACACGAAGAGCCCGTCGGCGTCCTCGACGCGGTCGGCGCGCC
>JAAXJP010000231.1 GCA_012269805.1 Rubrivirga sp. | reverse complement strand
CCCCTCCCCTATGACCCTCTGCCCGTTCGAGGACGGCCGCGTTGGCCACCTCTCCCCACTCGCGCTCACGAGGGCCGTCTACGACCTCCGCGTCGGGGCCCGGACGCTACTGGAGGGGATCGCCGCGGCGTTCCCGGCCGACCGCCTCGCGCTCCACACCCGCGCCGCGCTGGCCGACGTAGCCGCCGAGGAGCACCCCGAGGCGGGCGAGGTCACAGGGCCGACGCTGTTCGTCAACGGCCGGTGGCTCGTTCGGCCGGGCGACGCGCTCGACGCCGTCCGCGGCCTGGTCGGGACGCGCGACGCGCGAGCCGTTGCCCAGGGCGACACACTCCTCGCGCTCTGGCACCCGGACCCGCCAGAGGGCCTCACCGCGGCGGACGCGTTCGGCCGCGGCAAGGCGGACGAGGCCCCGGCGGAGCACGTCGAGGGAGCGTCCCTCATCACGCACCTGTGGGACCTGATCGACGACCTGGGAGAGCGGATCGCGTTCGACCTCAGGGCGATGGGCGGACTCGGCGCACACGCGGGGACGGTCGAGGACGGCGCCCACGTCGTCTCGCCCGAGTCGGTCCACCTCGGGGAAGGCGCGGTGGTCCGCACCGGGGCCGTGGTGCGGGCGGACCACGGGCCGGTGTGGGTCGGGGCCGGCGCCGAGGTCGGCGAGAACGCCGTCGTAAAGGGGCCGGTGTACCTCGGGCCGAAGGCGGTCGTCCACCCGGCCGCGCGGGTCGAGGAGAGCGCGGCCGGCTACTGGTCCAAGCTCGGGGGGGAGGTCCACGGGAGCGTCATCCACAGCCTCTCGTCGAAGGGCCACGACGGGTACCTCGGCGACAGCTACCTCGGCCGCTGGTGCAACCTCGGAGCCGACACGAACACGTCGAACCTGAAGAACGACTACGGCGAGGTCACGCTCTGGGACGCCGTCGCCGAGGACTTCGTGGGGACCGGGCGCCAGTTCGCCGGCCTCTTTATGGGCGACCACTCGAAGTGCTCGATCAACACCATGTTCAACACGGGGACCGTCGTCGGCGTCTTCTGCAACCTGTTCGGGACCGGGTTCCCCCCGCGCCACGTCCCGAGCTTCTCGTGGGGCGGCGCCGAGGGGCTCGCGCCCTACCGAGCGGAGAAGGCGCTCCGCGTGGCCGAGGCGGTCATGGCCCGACGCGACCGGGCGCTCTCGGACGCCGAGCGCGCGCGGCTGGAGGCGATTTCCGCCGTTGTGACCTAACTATTATCGGGTTAGCAGGGCACGCAGTCTCGCCTGTCAAGGGGTGGGCGGCGCGGGTAGCTTCCGCGCTGCACCTCTTGCCCCGTCGAATGCCCCGTTCGCTTCTCGCCCTCCTCGTCTCGCTCGTCGTCGCCGGTTCGGCCCTCGCCCAGACCGGCGGCCTCCGAGGGTTCGTCACCGGCGCCGACGACGGCCAGCCGCTCATCGGGGCCACGGTCCTCGCCCAACCCCTCGACGGCGAGGGCAACCCGCAGGGCGACCCGCGCGGCTCCGCGACCGACATCGACGGGCTGTACGTCATCCCGCGGCTCGACGTCGGGGAGTACGTCGTCCGCGTGAGCTACGTCGGCTACGAAACGCAGTCGGAGTTGGTAACGATCGAGGCCGGCCCGCTCCGGTCGTACGACGTGGCCCTCCCCATCGAGACGGGCGGCCTCGAGGTCGTCGTCGAGAGCGAGCGGTCGGCGGGCGGGGCCCGCGTGACGGCCGGCGTCCAGGCCATCGACCCGAAGGACATCGACATCGTCCCGGCGCCCGACGTCTCGGGCGACCTCGTGAGCTACCTCACGACCTCGCCCGGCGTGGTCACGACGGGCGACCGCGGCGGCCAGCTGTTCGTCCGTGGCGGCGAGCCGAGCCAGAACCTCGTGCTCCTCGACGGGATGGCCCTGTACCAGCCGTTCCACGTGCTCGGCTTCTACTCGGCGTTCCCGAGCGACATCCTCGCCGGGGCCGACCTGTACGCCGGCGGCTACCCGGCCCGGTTTGGGGGGCAGGTCTCGTCGGTCCTCGACATCCAGACCCGCAACGGCAACAAGCGCGCGTTCGCGACGGCGGCCTCGGTGGCCCCGTTTGTGAGCGCGGCTCGCGTCGAGGGGCCGCTCATCCCTGGGGCCGCCTCGTTCGTCGTCTCGGGGCGGAAGAGCGTGGTCGAGGAGGGCGCCTCGCGGATCGTCGAACAAGACCTCCCGTACGACTTCGGCGACGTGTTCGCGAAGGTCCACGGCGTCCTCACGCCGAACGCCCAACTCTCCGTCCAGGGCATCCACACGTTCGACCGGGGGACGATCGGCGAGGACGTCGGCGGCAGCGTGCCGGAGGAGGTCGGCTACCGGAACACGGCGGCCGGGCTCCGCTTCCTCTACCTCCCGAACGTGTCGGCGCTCCGCGCCGAGATCCTCGTCAACGTGTCCCAGTTGGAGAGCGACCAGGGCCTCGACACGCTCCGGAACGTCCCGCTTCGGGCCTCGTCGATCGGCCGGCTCAACGCTGAGACGAACCTCACGTTCTACCTCCCCTCGGTCGACCTCCACACGGGCGTGTTCGTCCGCACGAACCGGCTGACGAGCGACCTCCGGCTGGTCGGCGGCGACAACCTCCGGGAGTTCTTTACCGAGGCCGGCGCCTACTTCGAGCCCGAGCTCCGGCTGGGCGGGCTCTCGCTCCAGGGCGGCCTCCGCATCCAGAGCTACCCCAACGACGGGCGGACGTACCTCGAGCCGCGCGCACGCGCCGTGTACCAGGGTGGCGTCCACGAGATCTCGGCGGCCGGCGGGCTCTACCACCAGGAGGTCATCGGGGTCAACGACCGCCGCGACGTGGCCAACGTGTTCACGGCGTGGACGCGGGCCCGCGCGGGCGAGGTCCCGTCGGCGTGGCACGGGATCGTGGGCTACCGCGTGACGCCGACGCCGTGGCTCGAGTTCGTGGCCGAGGGCTACGTCAAGTTCCTCGACAACCTCCAGGTCGCCGAGTGGACCGCCTTCCCGCGGTTCTCGACCGGCACCCAGCCCGCCACCGGCGAGGTCTACGGCCTCGACACGCGCGTCGAGGTCCGCGCCCGGAACGCCTACGCCTACCTCAGCTACGGCCTCTCGGAGGTGACGTACGACGCGCAGGGCCCGAACCTCGAGCTGTGGTACGGGACCGAGACCCTCCGCTTCAACCCGCCGCACGACCGCCGCCACCAGCTCAACGCGCTCGTCTCGACGACCCTCGCCGGCGTCGACCTCTCGGCCCGGTTCCAGTTCGGCTCGGGCCTCCCGTTCACGCGGGCCCTGGGGTTCGACCGGTTCATCTCTCCGAACTCGCCGCCGGACGTGTTCGAGACGCCCGGCACGCGCCGCGTGATCTACGAGCGGCCCTACAACGGGCGCCTCCCCACCTTCCACCGCCTCGACCTCTCGGCCGACCGGACGTTCCGGCTCTCTCCGGGCCTCGACCTCACGGCCCAGGTCGCCCTCATCAACGCCTACGACCGGGCCAACGTGTTCTACTACGACACGTTCACGCTCCGGCGCGTGGACCAGCTCCCGCTCATCCCGTCGTTCGGTCTCAAGCTCGCCGTCAACGACTAGATGCCGCGCCTCCTCGCCCTCGTGGGACTCGTCGCGCTCGCGGCGTGCTCCGACGCCGTCGACCCGACGGTCGGGACGCCCCAGGCGTTCTCGCTCTACGGCTACCTCGACCCGACCGCCAGCCACCAGGCGATCCGCGTCGCGCCGATCCTCGGCTCGATCGGCGCCGACACGAGCCGGACGCTCGCGGCCCGCGTGACGTCGACGGAGCGGGGGACCGGCAAGACCGTCGCCTGGCACGACTCCGTCGTGACCTACCGCGACGGCTCGGTCGGCCACGTCTTCGTCGCCGACTACACGCCGACGCCGGGGGAGCGGGTCGAGGTCCGGGTCGAGGAGACCGACGGGGAGCGGCGCGTGACGACCGTCGAGGTCGACGTGCCCTTCCTCGCGCGGTCGGAGATCGGCGAGCCGCTGGCGGGCGTCGTCGACACGACCTACCCCGTGACCGTCCGCGGCGTGCCCCGCGTGATCGGCGGGACGCTCCGGCTCTACGTGACCGGCGCCCCCTCCGCGCCGACCGACACGACCCGCCTCGTGGTGCCGTTCGAGCCGGGCCAGCTGGCCATCCGCGAGGAAGCGGGACAGTGGGTGGCGATGGTCCCCTTCCTCGCCGCCACGCGCGACTACCTCCAGACGAACGGGCTCTACCAGCGCGGGCTGACCCTTCTCGAGGCCGAGTTCGCCCCGTTCGTGACGAGCGCGTCGTGGGACGTGCCGCCGGGCGGGCTCGACGAGGAGGCCGTCGTCGAGCCCGGCACCTTCTCCAACGTGACGGGGGGGTTCGGCTTTGTCGGGTCGGGGTTCGAGGCGCCCGTCCGCTGGCTCCCCTCGCCGGGGACGCAGCACCGGGCTGGCTTCGCCATCGAGAACGACCCGGCGGGGTTCATCGCCGTCAACGAGGTCGGCGACGGGTTCGCCGAGCTCTACAACCCGACGCTCGAGCCGGTCACGCTCAGCGGCTACGTCGTGACGGCGGACGCGCCAGCGGACGGAGTCCGGTTCCCGCTCGGGACCACGATCGAGCCCGGCGGATTCCTCGTCGTCGACGGCCCGTTCGCACCGACGCCGGAGACCGAAGTCAAGCTGCTCTCGCCGTCCGGCCGGCAGGTGGCTCGGATGTACATCGAGCCCCCCCACGCAGGCATCGACTTCGGCGGCGAGTCGTGGGGGTCGTACCCCGACGGGCTGTCGTACCCCCTCCGGGGTTCGGGCCCCGATGACCCCGGCCGAGACCTGTTCCACGGCCCGCTTCTCAACACGCCAGGCCGCCCGAACCGGCCGTCGTTCGTGCCCGCCGTCATCAACGAGCTCTCGACCGAGGGCGACGGTGGGTGGGTCGAGGTGGTCCGGGCCCACCCCTGGTTCGAGAGTGGGAGCCTGTTCTCCGCCCCGCGCGACGTCCTTAGAGGCCAGCCTGCCGAGCCCGTCGCCGACACCCCCTTCTTCGTCGCCGAGGAAGGCGACGGGCTCGCCCTGGGCCAGGTCGAGGGCGTCGTGTACCTGATCGCCTCCTACGGCCCCCGCCCCGATCCGGGGCAGCCGCGGCCGAGGCGCGTCGTCGACTACCGCGCGTACGGCCCGCAGGCGCCCGGGCGGTCCGTCGGCTACCTCCCCGACGGGCTGGCGAACCCCCGCGAGCCCGACCTCCACTGGACGGAGGGTCTCCTCCCGACACGCGGGGCCCCAAACGCCGCCGCCCGCCTCGGGCTTTAGCCGGACCGACCCGCTGCACCGTTCGACGCGCGCCCGACGGCGCCGCCTAGCGTCCCGCCCCCTCCCTGCCCCCCTCTAGACGCGTCCGCTCATGCGCCGCCTCCTCTTTCTCTCCCTCGCCGTCGCGGCCGTCCCCTTTACGGGCTGCTCGGACGCCGTCGACCCGACGGTCGGGACCAGCCAGGTCTTCTCGCTCTACGGCTACCTCGACCCCGCCTCCGACCACCAGGCGATCCGGGTGGTCCCCATCGGGGCGACGATCGACGCGGCGGACCCCGACGTGCTCGACGCCGTCGTGACGTCGACGGAGGCCGGGAGCGGCGAGACCGTGACGTGGCGCGACTCGCTCGTGACGTACCGCGACGGGACGCGCGGCCACGTCTTCGTCGCCGACTACACGCCGACGCCGGGGGGGCGCGTCACGGTCGACGTCGCCGCGAGCGACGGGCGGACGGCGACGGTCGAGGTCGACGTGCCGCCGCTGGCGCGCTCGGAGATCGGCGAGCCGTTCAACGTCGACGCTCGGACGAACTACCCGGTGACGGTCCGCGGCGTGCCCCGCGTCATCGGCGGGACGCTCCGCCTCTTCGTCACGGGCCTCCCGTCGGCGCCCGCCGACACGAGCACGCTCGTGGTCCCGGTCGACGGGTACGACATCCGGCAGGAGGGGACCGACTGGGTCGTCGTGGTGCCGTTCCTCCTCGCCGTCCAGGACTACCTCCAGTCGGTCAACCTGTACGGTGTCGGGCTGACGCTGCTCGAGGCCGAGTTCGCCCCGTTCGTGACGAACGCGGCGTGGGACGTCCCGCCGGGCGGGTTCGACCTCAACGCGATCATCGAGCCGGGGTCGTTCACGAACGTGGCCGGCGGGTTCGGCTTCGTCGGGGCCGGCTACGAGGCGCCCGTCCGCTGGCTCCCCTCGCCCAGCACGCAGGCCCGGGCTGGCTTCGCGACCCCCGGCGACCCCGCCAGCCTCGTGGCGGTCAACGAGGTGGGCAACAGCTTCGCCGAGCTCTACAACCCGACGCTCGAGCCGATCAACCTCGGCGGCTACATCGTGACGGCCGGGGCGCCGGAGGACGGCATCCGGCTCCCCAACCCGACGCTCCTCGCGAGCGGCGCCTTTCTCGTGGTCGACGGCCCGTTCGAGGCCACCGAGGCGGCCACCGTCTCGCTCCTCAGCTCGTCCGGCCGGCTGGTCTCTCGGATCTTCGTCGAGGAGGGCGTCGAGGCGTGGGGGTCGTACCCCGACGGCCTCTCGTTCCCGCTCCCGCAGAACGGGCCCGACATCTTCCGCGGGCCGGTCGTCCCGACCCCCGGCGGGCCGAACCGGCCGGCGTTCGTCCCGGGCGTCATCAACGAGATCTCGCCCGGCGACCAGCCCTTCGTCGAAGTCCTCCCGACGTACGACCTGTTCGGGAGCGCGCGCCTCGCGACGTCGCCCCGGGACCTCGCCTTCGGCGGGGCCAACGCGACGGGGGCGGGGGGGGACTTCCTCGTGGCGACGGAGAACGACGCGCTCGTGCTCGACCCGACCGGGGGGACCGTCTACCTCCTCGTGCAGTACGGGAATCCGAAGCTGGCGGACGTCCCGACGGGCTACCGCGTCGTCGATGCCCGGACGTACGGGCCGCAGGCGCCGGGCCGGTCGCTCGGCTACCTCCCCGACGGTCCCGACGGGGCCTGGACGGAGGGCCTCCTCCCCACCCGCGGGGCGCCGAACGCCGCCGCCCGGTTCGGGCTGTAGTCCATGTCGTGCCGGGTCCTCCTCCTCTCCCTCCTCGCGCTCGGCGCGTGCTCGGAGGAGGTGGACCCGACGCTCGGGACGGCCCAGGCGTTCTCGCTCTACGGCTACCTCGACCCCACGGCCGACCGGCAGGCCCTCCGCGTCGCCCCGATCTACGGCACGATCGACGCCGACACGGCCCGGGCGCTCGGCGCCCGCGTGACGTCGGTCGAGCGGGGGACCGGCCGGGCGGCAGCGTGGCGCGACTCCGTCGTCGCGTACCGCGACGGGTCCGTTGGCCACGTCTTCGTCGCCGACTACACGCCCACGCCGGGGGCGACGGTCGAGGTCCGGGTCGAGGAGACCGGCGGGGCGGGCCGGGTGACCACCGTCGACGTCGACGTGCCCGCGCTGTCGCGGGTCCGCGTCGGCGAGGTCCAGGGGACCGCCGGGGGCGTGACCTATCCGCTCCGCGTCGAGGCCCCGCGCGTGCTCGACGTCGAGCTC
>JAAXJP010000055.1 GCA_012269805.1 Rubrivirga sp. | reverse complement strand
GTGTAGATCAAGCTGATCTCCTAAACAATAAAAAAAACAGTGGTGCGCACCGTCCGGATCTTCCCGCCGAGGTGCCGCTCAAACACGAGGTCCTTGACGTCGAGGATCACCGTGTCGGTGTCCCGCTTGATCGCGTCCAAGACCTCGTCGAGGTGCGCCTCGTCGAAGACCGACAGCGTGACGTCGCGGACAAAGTGGTCGCGCCCGATGTAGCGCGTCTCGATGTCGCCCACAAGCACGCCGAGGTCGCCGACGAGCTCGAGCAACCGCCCGATCATCCCCGGGCGCTGCGGGTTTCGGACCGTCAGGACGACGTCGTAGTCGGGGAGGGCCGGGCGGCCGGGAATGTCAGTGCGCATGGTCGCAAGCTATCCCGAGCCGGGCCGCGGTCCCGTCCGCGACGGCCTCTTCACGAGAGGCTCAGAGCCTGGGCGGTAGCTACTCGGCCGTCGTGAGCCGGGGCAGGTTGTACGTCCCGCGGCCGACGCGCTCGATCCGACCGCGCTTGACCATCTTGCTCAGGACTCGGCCCGCGTAGTCCTTCGAGGTCCCGGCCAGCTCCGCGAGCTCGTCCCGGTGGACGGCGCCCGGCGTGCGAGCAAGGTGGAACAGGAGCGTCTGGGCGACCGAGTTGGGCTCGTAGTTCGGCTCAGAGGACGTCGACATAGAGGCAAAGAAGCACCGGTGGCGGACGGGGACCCCGACGGGGTCTCTACCGCTGTCCGCCAAGGGCTTATACCGAGAAACGCTGACAGCGTTTCACGCGCCCCGTCATCAGACGTTGAACCGGAACAGCATCACGTCCCCGTCCGCTACGACGTACTCCTTGCCCTCGCTCCGCATCACGCCGGCGTCGCGCGCGGCCGACTCGCCGCCGAGGCGGTCGTAGTCGGCGAACTTGATGGTTTCGGCGCGGATGAAGCCCTTCTCGAAGTCGGTGTGGATGACGCCCGCGGCCTGCGGTGCCTTCGTCCCGCGCCGGATCTGCCACGCCCGCGACTCCTTCGGCCCGGCCGTGAAGTAGGTGATCAGCCCGAGCAGTTCGTAGGCCGCCTGCGCGAGCCGGTCGAGGCCCGACTCCTCGACGCCCGCGGCCTCCAAGAACTCCGCCTTCTCCTCGTCGTCGAGTTCGGCGACCTGCGCCTCGAACTCGGCCGAGACCACCACGACGCCCGCGCCCTCCGCCTCGGCGCGTTCGCGGACCTGCTCGACGTAGGCGTTCCCGTCCGGCAGGTCGCCCTCGCCGACGTTGGCGGCGTAGAGGACCGGCTTGGCCGTCAGGAGGAACTGATCGCGGAGGATCGGCGCCTCAGCGTCGGAGACGTCGAGCGTACGGGCCGGCTTGCCGTCGCCGAGGTGGTCTTCGAGGCGGACGAGGAAATCGGCTTCGAGCTTCGCGGCCTTGTCGCCAGTCTTGACCGCCTTCGCCACGCGCTCGCGGCGCTTCGAGACCGTCTCGAGATCCTTCAGCAGGAGTTCCGTCTCGATCGTCTCGATGTCACGGATCGGGTCGACGGAGCCTTCGACGTGGACGACGTTCGAGTCGTCGAAACACCGGACGACATGGGCGATCGCGTCCGTTTCGCGGATGTTGGCGAGGAACTGGTTCCCTAGCCCCTCCCCCTTGGACGCGCCCGCCACGAGGCCCGCGATGTCGACGAACTCGATAACGGCCGGAAGCACCTGCGCCGAGCCCGCGAGCTCCGCCAGCCGGTCGAGCCGGCGGTCGGGCACGGGCACGACGCCGACGTTCGGCTCGATGGTGCAGAACGGGTAGTTCGCCGCCTCGGCGCCCGCCTCGGAGAGCGCGTTGAAGAGGGTGCTCTTGCCCACGTTGGGCAGCCCGACGATGCCGACGCGAAGCGCCATGACGATGCGTGTTTGGTTCGGGTGCGAGTCTACCGACCTTGCCCCCGAGGCGGGCGGAGCGGGGGCGAAGAGTGGGGTCGTGAGGAACGAGTAGCTTCGTCTCGATGCAGCGCGCCCTCTCCCTCCTCCTCGTCCTGATGGCGGCGCCCGTGGTCGCGCAGGTCGGGCCGGACCCGCTCGGCAGCCGGCCGCGGGTCTACGTGGGCGGCGGCTTCGGGCCAGGGTTCGGTGGCGTGGCCATGGGGACCGACCCGGTGTTCACCGTCTTCACCCGCGAGGTAGCCGTCTACGCCGATTACGTACCGCGGGTGACGGGCGGCAGCGGGCGCCTCGTGACGGCCGTTGGCCTCGGCGGCGCCGTCCGCACGCTGCGCATCGCCGACATCGCGCGGAATCAGGACCCGGGTGCGCTCGACGTCGACCTCGGGCTGCGGATCGGGCCGTCGTTCTACACGGCCTTTTTTGAGCAGTCGGCCGAGAGCCGGTCGCGGGCGTTCAGCGTGATGCTCGACCCGTTCGCCCGCGTCACGCTGCGGCGCGGGTCGGGGCGCGTGTACTTCGCCGAGGTCGGAACGCAGGCGCCCGCGATCCGCGCGGGGCTGTCGACCTCGATCCGCTTCCCGGGGCGCTAGCCGACGACTTCGTCGACGGTCGCGACCGAGATGAACCGGCGGTCGGGCAGGGACACGGCCGTGAGCCGGCCGAGGCCGGGGCGGTGCGTGAACACGGCGCCCGTGTCGATGGCGAGAAGGTGCTCCGTGTCGATCGGCTCCGCGACCGGCGTGTGACCGCAGACGACCGGCTTCTCCCACTTAGAGAGGTCGGCGTCGAGGTGCTCGCGCGTCCAGAGCGCGATGCGCGGGTCCGGGTCGGCGAGGTTGTCGGCGACCGACTTCCGCGTGTCGAGGCCGGCGTGGACGAACGCGAAGCCCTCGCCGTCGGCGACGAGTTCGGTGCGACGGAGAAACTCGACGTGCTCGGGCGGCAGGCGACGGTCGCCACGCGCCTCGTAGGCCGCGAGCGTCGTCCGCCCCCCGTTGACCCACCAGAGGTCCGCGTCGCCGACGCCCTCGGCGTAGTCGAGCATCATCTGGTCGTGGTTGCCGCGGAGAAAGACGCAGGTCGGGCCGGCACCCCGCACCGACGCCGCCTCAAGCTCGACCATCCGGTCGAGGACTTGCGGACTCGACGGCCCGCGGTCGACGTAGTCGCCCACGAACACGAGCACGTCGCGCGGGCCGAGCGCGCCGCCGGCGTCGTCCGCCAGCCGCTCGAGCAGGGCGTCGAGCGTGCGCGCGCACCCGTGGACGTCGCCGATCGCGTACCAGGCCACCGCCCTAGGCGCCGCCGCTCCGGTTGCTCGACTCGACGAGCCCGCGGCCCGACTTCTTCATCCGGTCGGAGTCGCGGAGCTCGCGCAGGACCGCGTCGAGCACGCCGTTGACGAACGCCGGGCTGTTGTCGGTGCCGAACGCACGGGCCACCTCGAGCGCCTCGTTGAGCGTCACCTTTGGCGGGATGTCCTCGAAGTAGAGAAACTCCGCGATCGCGATCCAGAGGACGAAGCGGTCGGTCCGGGCGAGGCGACTGAGGTCCCAGTTCTCAACGTGCCGGTCGATGAGGACGTCCGCCTCGGTCCGCGCGTCGGCGGCCTTGAGGAAGAGCCGCTCGGCGAAGCGGAGGTAGGTCCGGTCGCCCTCGAACGCCGGCCGGATGAGCGTCGCCAGGATGTGGTCCACCGAGTCGCCGCTCGCCTCGTAGGCGTACAGGGCCTGGAGGACGCGCTCACGAACTTGGCGGCGCTTGCTCAGACGGGGCGGCTGGGACACAGGACGGGAGAGAGCGAGGGATCCCCCAAGATACCCGGGCCGGACGAACGGACCCGGTCAAGAGGAGGCGAAGCGGAAGTTGCGCGACACGAGCCCTCGGGTCTAGGCCGGCATGCCGCTCGCACCGCCCCCGCCCCCGCTTCGCCTCGCGACCCGGCCAGCACTCGCGCTGGCCATCGCCCTCGCCGCGGGGATCGGGCTGGGGCGTGCGGCGCCCGCCGTGGACCCCGTCGTGTGGGCGCTGCTCGGAATCGCCGTCGTCACGTTCGCGATGGGGTACGTGGTCGTGACGCACAACCGGCTCGTCTCGCTCGGACCCATCGCCCTCGCGGTGGCCGTCGGCGGGACGGCCGTCGCGCTCGGGGCCGCCCGGGACGCCGCGTGGCGGGCGACGCCGCCCGACGGCGTCCAACGCGTGGCCGAGGCGGCGTGGGCGGCCGACAGCCTCGGCGACCGCGCGCCCATCACAATCTGGGGAACGGTCCTCGACGCGCCGGAGATGACGTGGTCGATCCGGTTTACGGCAGACGTGGACTCCGCCGCGCGCGGCGAGACGAGCGGCGCCGTGCGCGGTCGGGTCCAGGTCTCACTCCGCGTCGGCGACGCGGGCGCCGTGTATCCCGTCCTCCGCCCCGGAGACCGCGTGCGCCTGACGGGTCGGCTCGAACCCCTACCGAGGCTACGCAACCCGGCGCAGTTCGACTACGGGGCGTACCTCGCGCGCCAAGGCGTCGGTGCGATGCTGACGGTCGAAAGCGAAGGCGACGCGGCGTTCCTGGGCCCGAGCCGACGCCCTCACACGCGCATCGCCAACGGCACGCGTGCGCACATCGAGACCACGCTCGCCCGCCACGTGCCCGACGCCGACGTCCGCGCGTTGCTCCGAGCGTTGCTCCTGGCCGACCGGAGCGGCATCGAGGCCGGCACGCTCGACGCGTTCCGCGAGACCGGGCTGATGCACTTGCTCGCCGTCTCCGGTCTCCACGTCGGCCTCGTAGGCCTGGCTCTGTACGTGCTGCTGAAGCCGCTCCTCGGCCGCCTCGGGGTCCGTCGGCGACGGCTGGAACGGGTGCGCGCCGTGGTGACGCTCGCGGTGCTGGCCGTCTACGTGCTCGTCGCTGGGGCGTCGGTCTCCATCGTCCGGGCGTTCGTGATGGTGGCCCTCGTCATCGCGGGCCGAGCGCTCGATCGGAAGTCCGACGCGCTCAACGCCCTCGGCGTCGCGGCGCTCGGGATCCTCATTCACCGGCCGGCCGCGCTGTTCGATGTAGGCTTCCAACTGTCATTCGGCGCCGTCTTCGCCCTCGTGACGCTCACGCCGTTGCTCACGTCGACCGTCCCCGAGCGCGTCCGGTACTCGAAGGCAGGGATGTTCGTCGTCGGGTCGATCGTGACCTCGGTGGTGGCGACGATCGGGACGGCCCCGGCGCTGCTGGTTCACTTTGGCCGGCTGCCGATCGGCGGGCTCGTCCTCAACGTCGTCGCCATCCCGCTGACGGCGGCGACGCTCGGCGCAGGTCTCGGGTGCGCGCTCACGGCGTGGGCGCCGCCCATCGCCGCCACGTTCGGCGCGCTCGCGACAGTGACCGGGCAGGGGCTCCTCTGGACGACCGAGGCCGGCGCCGTCGTACTCGGCGAGATCGCCTACAACGGGTTCCTGGACTCGACGCCGGCACTCCTCGCGCTCCTCCTCGGCATCGCGGCGATGGTGCTCTGGCGCCGGCCCGTCGCCCGCCGGCGGCTGGCACTGGCGGCCGCCGGGTGCCTCGCCATCGGGATGTGGAGCGGCTTCGCGGCGGGCGACGCGCGGCCTCGACTCGACGCGGTGTTCTTCGACGTGGGCCAGGGCGACGCGACGCTGCTCTCGACGCCGTCCGGCCGGCACGTCCTCATCGACGCGGGCCTGAGGTCCCCGTACGTCGACGAGGGCGAGCGGACGGTCCTCCCGCATCTCGAGCGGTTCGGAATCGCCCGCCTCGACGCGTTCGTGCTCACCCACGCCGACGCCGACCACATCGGCGGGGCCCGCTCGGTCCTCGAGCGCGTCGAGGTCGGCCGGCTCGTCGTCAATGGGCAGGACGGGACGAGCGACCTGTGGGCCGACGTTCTCCGCCTCGCCGATTCGCTGGGCGTGCCCGTCCAGCCGGTCGGGGCCGGCGACACGCTCCTGGTCGACACGACGGTCCGCTTCCGGGTGCTCGGACCGGCCGGGCCAATGGAGTCGCCGAATGACGCGTCCGTGGTGCTGGCCGTCGAGCACGGCACGACGCGCTGGCTCCTCACCGGCGACGCGGAGGCCGCCGGCGAGGCCGCCCTCCTCGCCCGGTTCGGCGAACGGCTCAAAGCCGACGTGGTGAAAGTTGGCCACCACGGATCGCGGACGTCCTCGACGCCGCCCCTGGTCGACGCCGCGGGACAACCGCAGTTCGCCGTCGTCTCCGTCGCGCGACGCAACCGCTACGGCCTCCCCGACGAGGAGCCGATCGCACGCTGGGCCGCGACTGGGGCCGCCGTACTCCACACGTCCACCGAGGGCGCCGTCTGGCTCCGCTCCGACGGCGAGTCGATCGAGCGCGTCGATTGGCGGCGGAGGTAGAGGGGGGAAGTCGGGGACCCGACGTCACCGCGCCCGGCCTCGGCGGGTCTTACGATGGGTCGCCACTGGCAGACCGCCATGTCTAGGTCTCCCCGACGCTCCGCCGTCCATGGCCGCCAGAGAAAGTGAGCGGCGCAGAGATCGGAGAGTTCTAGACGGAACCCCGCGCCCACTGCGGTACCCTTTGCCCTTCACCTTTTGGCTAGCACCCCATGCGCATCGGCATCGACCTCGGCGGCACGAAGATCGAAGGCCTCGCCCTCCTCGACGACGGGACCGAGGCAGTCCGCCAGCGCGTCGCGACGCCGCGGACCTACGGCGCCACGATCCGCGCCATCGCCGGATTGGTGGACGGTATCGAGCGGGACGTCGGCGAACGCGGGACGGTCGGCGTTTGCATCCCGGGCACCATCGACGCGCAGACGAACCTCGTCAAGAACGCCAACTCGACCTGGCTGATCGGCCGACCATTCCGTGACGACCTCGGGGTCCGCCTCGGCCGCGAGGTACGGACGACGAACGACGCCAACGCGTTCGCGCTCTCGGAGGCCCACGACGGGGCCGGCGCGGGTGCCGAGGTCGTGTTCGGGGTGATCCTCGGGACCGGCGTCGGCGGCGGGATCGTGGTCCGGGGCGAAGTGCTCGCCGGCGCCAACCGGATCGCGGGCGAGTGGGGCCACGTTCCGCTCCCATGGCCTCAGGGCGACGAACGGCCCGGCCCGCCTTGCTACTGCGGCCAGCGCGGCTGCATAGAGACGTTTCTTTCGGGCCCCGCGTTCGCGCGTGACCACGAGCGCCACACCGGCGAGGCGATCTCGACGCGGGAAATCGTCAGCCGTGCGGAGGCCGGCGACGATGGAGCCCGGACATCGCTCGACCGCTACATCGGCCGCCTCGGACGAGCGCTGGGACAGCTCGTCACGTTCCTCGACCCCGAGGTGATCGTGCTCGGCGGAGGCCTGTCGAACCTGCCCCGGCTAGCGGAGCGCGCCGAGGTCGAGTTGGCGCCGTGGGTCTTTTCCGAACGTGTCGTCACGCGCGTGCGCCGGAACGTCCACGGCGACTCCAGCGGGGTCCGCGGGGCGGCCTGGCTGTGGCCCTCAGCCGGTAATCACTAGCCGACCTCGGCGCGGAGCCACCGCGTGACGGTCGCCACCTCGATGCCCTCGGGATCGACGGCTGGCCCCTCGGGCGGCGGCATCGGCCGGTCGTCGCCGGCGGTACTCGGGCGCGGCTGGCGCGACCGCATCA
>JAAXJP010000464.1 GCA_012269805.1 Rubrivirga sp. | reverse complement strand
CGATGGCCGTCGGGGCGCCCGACGAGGACCGCGGCGAGATCGCTGGCGACCCGCAGCGGCCGGTCGGCGTCGAGGGCGGGACGTTCGGCGACACGGCGACCGTCGCGGCCGTCGTCAACACGGCGCGGCGCGTGGGCGGTGCGCGGCCCGGGCTGCGGACGATGCTGGAGATTCCGGCTGCCGCAATGGATCGTTAGGATCCAGTCAGGAATCTCCTGAGGGCCCGCCATTCGGCCGCCTGCGGTGCGTCTGGGGCGCTGTGAAGGGGAGGGTTGAACGCCTCCGCGTTCTTTTGCGGAGGTCGATGAGGGGCCGGGTGCGGTCGTGCCGCCCCGGCTCACGGAACCCTCCACTCGCCATCCACTCCCATGCGCACCGTCCTTAAGTGGGCCGGCATCGTCGTCGGCGCCCTCGTTCTTTTCGTCGTCATCGGCGGCTTCGTCGCCTCGCGCGTCGGCGCGGCCAACATCGCCGAGGTCCACGACGTCCCCGTCGCCACGCTCGCGATCCCGACCGACTCGGCCGCGCTCGCGCGCGGTGCGCACCTCGCCGGGATCTACGGCTGCCAGGACTGCCACGGCGCCGACCTCTCGGGTCAGGTGATGGGGGAGGGTGGCCCGGCGAGGATCGTCGCTTCGAACCTCACGCCCGCCGGGATCGGCGGCGAGTACGAGCCCGCGGATTGGGACCGCGCCATCCGCCACGGCGTCGGGATCGACGGGACGGCCCTGTTCGTCATGCCGTCAGGGGCGTACCACCACGTGAGTGATACCGAGGCGGCCGCCCTCATCGCGTACCTCGAGGCGCTCCCCCCAGTCGAGAAGGACCTGCCCCCGATGGAGTACACGCTCCTCGGCAAGTTGCTCGCGGCCGGCCCGCTCAACCTCGCCGGGGGCGTCTACGCCGACCCGGCCCCGGCCACGTCCCCTGCCCCCGGCGCGACGATCGCGTACGGCGAGTACGTCGCCAGCGGGATGTGTGCCTACTGCCACGGGGAGGGGCTCGTCGGGAAGGAGCCCGAGCAGCCGGGCGCGCCGCCCGCCCCCGACCTCGCCGCCTCGGGACAGTGGACGCCCGAGCAGTTCCACCAGGCCCTCACGACGGGCGTGACGCCGAGCGGCCACCAGATGAACCCCGAGTTCATGCCGTGGACGGCCACGGCCCGGATGACGCACGACGAGCGCGAGGGCCTCCGGCTCTACCTCGCCACGCTCGCCGACCGGCGCGCCGCGGACGCATAAGGCCCCCCGCCCCGCTGACGTCGTCGACCGGGCGGTTGGCGGCGCGCGTCGCCAGCGGGGCGGTGGTCAGTCGCGGACGGGCCGGACCGGCGGGTCGGGCGACAAGACGATGGGGTGCCCAACGACCCTCACGTGCAGCCCCGCGTCGAGCCCAGTCGGCTCCCCGTCCGTCGTGAACATGCGCCGGCTCGGGCGAGCGGGCTCCCACCGGCTGCACGCTCCGCCGAAGGACCCTTCGAACTCGGCAGTGCAGACGAGGAACTCCACGGTGAAGTGGCCGGATTCGCCTCGCGGGATCTCCGGGACCACTCGGAGCACGCCGACCCTGTCCCGATCCCGACCGTCGATCCGGAGCATCTCCGGTCCGACGAGCAGCGGTCTGTCGTTCGGGTAGTCGTTGTCGATGTAGTAGGCGCGCTCCGTCACGACCAGGATCTGGAGGCCGTCCGTCGCCGCGACGACGAGAACGCCGCCCGGGGTGAGGAGCGCCTCGAAGTCGCGGTCTTGATCTTCGACCTCGAACTCGTAGCCGCCGCCGTCGGCTTGGTACACCGTGACGACGTGGGCGTCGCGGACGGGAGTGTCTAGAGACGTGTCGTCCTGGGCAGACGCGGCGACGCACGCAACTGCGAGCACGAGGGGGAGGAGGCGAGCCATGTGATCAGCGGGGGAGGGTGGAAAAGTCGGGGGACGAGCGGAGGCGGTCCAGCCAGGGCGAGCGGTCGAGGACCTCGCGGCCGAAGCCGCGGTCGAGCGCGCTCCGGAACCAGGCGAGCGCCCGCTCGCGCTGCCCGGCGACCTCGTGGGCGAGCCCGACGGAGACGGCCGTGGCCACGTCGAAGTCGTCGGGCGCACCCTGGCGGTCGATCTCGTCGAGGTAGACGTGGGCACTGTCGCGCTGGCCGAGCACGGCGAACCCGTCGGCCATGGTGACCAGGACCTCAGGCGTCCGGCCGACGGCGAGGTGCGCGCGGGCGAGGTCAATGGTGGCCCGGTAGTCGGCCAGGGCGGAGTCGCGCTGGCCCGGCGACCACCACCGGGCGCTGGCAAGCTGGTGGCGGGCCGTGTAATCGTCGGGCTGGAGGGCCACGGCAGCGCGAGCGGCCTCGACGGCGCCGGGGTAGTCGCCGAGCGTGGCGCGGACTGTCGCCAGGTTGGAGATGGCGAACAGGTTGTCGGGGTCGAGCCGAGCCACCCGGGCGAACGCGTCGGCCGCGGCGGCGAGCCGGCCCCGCTGCCACTCGGCCACCCCCAGGTTGATGAGGAGCGTCGTGTTGACCGGGTCGAGGGCGAGGCCCCGCCGGAACTGCTCCGCCGCCTCGTCGGCCCGGCCTTCGTCAAGGTAGAAGATGCCGAAGCTGTTGACGGGCCGCCAGAAGTCGGGGGCGAGCGCAATCGCGCGGCGGAACGCAGCCTCGGCCTCGGGCACGTGCCGCTGGTAGCCGTAGACGATGGCGAGCCGGCGGGCGGCCTCGGCGTGGTCGGGGTCGAGGGCGAGCGCCCGGTCGAGCGCCGCCAGCGCCAGCCCGTACTCGCCACGGCCCTCGTGGATGACCCCGAGCGCCGTGTGGACGTCGGGGAGCGCGTCGTCGAGGGCGAGGGCGCGCCGGGCGCTGGCGAGCGCGCGGTCGGCCCAGGCCACGTCGGAGGTGGCGCGGTAGGTCTGCCACTCGGCCTCGGCGAGGCCCGCGTAGGCGAGCGCGAACGTCGAGTCGAGCGCGACGGCCTCCCCGAAGAGCGCGCGGGCGCGGGCGAGGTCGGCGGGGCCCTGCTGGTCGCGGAGCTCGCCACGGCCTCGCAAGAAGAGCTCGTTGGCCTCGGGGTCGGACGTGCCGCCGGCCGCGAGGGCCTGTCGGGTTTCGGCGCCGATCTCGACGCGCAGCAGGTCGGCGACCTCCAGGACGGCCGCGTCCTGGAGCGCGAACGCGCTGCCGCTCGCGTCGTCGATCTCGCGCGCGCCCAGCGTGCTCGGCGCGTCGCCGCCCACGTCGACGAGCGAGAGCGTCACGCGGACGCGCCCGGCCTCGGCCTGGACCGTCCCCTCCAGCACGAGCGTCGCTCCGAACCGCTCTCGCGCCTCGCTCGGCGTCAGGCCCGGCGTGACCTCGCTGGCCGGAACCACGCGGACGTGCGCCCGCACCGGGTCGAACTGGGCCAGCTTGGCCGTGACCGTCTCCACCAGCCCCGCCGACAGCGGGCCGGCCTCGTCGCCGAGGTCGGTGAACGGGAGGACGGCCAGCCGCTGCGGCTCGGCGGCGGCCTCGCCCGGCCGGAGCGCCGTCCACGCGAAGACGAGCGCGACGGCGGCGACCACCGCTGCCAGCGCCGCGACGCCCCACTGCCAGAGGGCCGACGGCGTGACCGAGGTGGGCCGGGCCGGTGACGTAGGGGCGGCATCTTGGCGCCCCCGGCCGACCCCGTCGAGGGCCTCGGCGAGCGCGGCCATCGAGGGGTACCGCGCAGCGGGGCTCTTGGCGAGGCATCGCATCACGGCGTCGTCGAGCCCTTCGGGCAGGTCGTCGCGTGTGCTCGCCAGCGGCGCGGGCTCCTCGTGGAGCACGGCGTAGGCCGCCGCCGCCGCGTACGCCCCCCCGAACGGCCGCCGCCCGCTGAGCATCTCGTAGAGCACGACGCCGACGCCCCACACGTCGGAGCGGGCATCGGCGGGCTCCCCGCGGACCTGCTCGGGGCTCATGTACAACGCGGTCCCGAGGCTCTCGCCGGCCTGCGTCAGCGCGGCGTCCTCGACCTTCGCGATGCCGAAGTCGAGGAGCTTGGCGCATGGCCCGCCGTCGGGGCCGCCTTCCGGGAGCACCATCACGTTGGCCGGTTTCACGTCACGGTGGACGATCCCGGCCCGGTGCGCCGCGCCCAGCCCGCGGGCGACCTGGACCGCGAGGGTGACCGCCTCGGCGGCGTCGAGCGGTCCCCGAGCGACGCGCTCGGCGAGCGTTTCGCCCTCGTAGTATGCCATCGCGAGGTAGAGGCGGCCCTCGGGCGTCTCGCCCACGTCGTACACGCCCGCGACGTGGGGGTGGTCGAGGGCGGCGACGGCCCGGGCCTCCTGGAGGAGCCGGTCGCGGGCGCGGGCGTCGGCGTGGAGGCGCGGCGCGAGAAACTTGAGGGCGACCGCCCGGTCCAGCCGCATGTCGAGGGCGCGGTACACCACGCCCATCCCGCCGTCGCCGAGCCGAGCCTCGACGCGGTACGGTCCGATCTCGCGGCCCAAAAGGGCGTCCGAGACGGGAAAGCTGGGACCCGGAGGGGCCACGGGGAGGGGGGCTGGAGACGTCCAGGGTGGTCGTCAAGTGCTAGAGTACCAAGGGATTGTCAAACGCGTATCCTGCGATCTCACGGACGACGCCATGGCCGCCGACGCCCCCTCGCCCTCCGAGATCGACCGCCTCCGCCGGTCCGTCGACGAACTGGCCCTCCTCAACGAGGTGGCCGTCGCCATCGGGAGCGCCCGCGACCTCGACGCGGCCGTCCACGCGCTCGTCCGCCGCTCGCTCGACGCCATCGGGGCCGAGCAGGGCGTCGTCACGCTCGTCGACCGCCAGTCGGGCGCGGCGGGCGCCACGTTCGTGCGGACCCTCCGCGGCGACGGCCTCGCGCTCCGCCCCGACGAGGCGCTCCTCGGGTGGATGGGGACGCATCGCCGGACGCTCCGCCTCGACGACCCGCGCGGCGAGGACCCGTTCGCGGCGTTCGAATGGGACGGCTCGGTGCGGACCGTCCTCTGCGCGCCGCTCATCGCCAACGCCCGGTTCCTGGGCGTCCTCACGCTCTACAACAAGCGCGGCGGCCCGTTCTCCGACGCCGACGCCCGGCTCCTGACGATCCTCGCGCTGCAGTCGGCGCAGACGCTCGACGCGGCGCAGCGCGAGGCCGAGCGGACGCGGATCCTCAACCTGTTCGGCCGCCACACCGCGCCGGCCGTCGTCGACGAGCTGCTCCGCCACGAGGCCGACCCGCCGGTTCGGCGGATCGCAGCGTGCGTCATGTTCCTCGACGTCCGCGGGTTCACGACGTTCGCCGAGGCGTCCGAGCCCGAGGCCGTGGTCGAGTTCCTGAACCGGTTTTTCGGGCTGACGGTCGACGCCGTCACCTCGCGCGGGGGGATCGTCCACCAACTCCTCGGCGACGGGTTCATGGCCATCTTCGGCGCCCCGCTCTCGACGCCCGACGACTGCACGAACGCGGTCGAGGCCGCGCTCGACATCGTGGCCCGTGTCGAGGCCGAGGTGGCGGCCGGCCGGCTCCGCGAGACGCGCGTCGGGATCGGGCTCCACGCGGGCGACGTCGTGGCCGGGACGGTCGGGTCGGCCCAGCACAAGGAGTACAAGGTGACCGGCGACGTGGTCAACGTGGCCTCGCGCGTCGAGGGGCTCAACAAGGACCTCGACGCGCAGGTCCTCGCGACGGACGCGGTGTGGGGCCGGGGGCCGCCGGGCCGGTTCGAGGCCGAGTCGCTGGGGGCCGTGCCGCTCCGGGGGCGGGCCGAGGCGCTCGGCCTGTACCGGCTGGCCTGAGGCGCCGCCCGCGTCTTCATCGGGTTCTCGGGAGCGGTTCCGGCCGGAGCGGCGTTGGGAGCGGGCTATCTTTTGTCCCCGCCCCTCCGCCTTCCCCTTCCGCGCCCCCGCGCTCTTCCCATGGCCCGAGTCGACGTTGTGATGCCCAAGATGGGCGAGAGTGTGATGGAGGGGACGGTCCTCGAGTGGAAGAAGGCCGTCGGCGACGAGGTCGAGCAGGACGAGACGCTCCTCGAGATCTCGACCGACAAGGTCGACTCCGAGGTGCCCAGCCCCGAGGCCGGGACGCTCCTGGAGATCCTCGTCGAGGAGGGCGAGACGGTCGACGTCGGCACGCCGATCGCCGTCATCGGCGCCGCGGGCGCCGCGCCGGCCGAGGCCGCCCCCGCCGGCGGCGACGGCACCCGGGCCGCCACGCCGGAGCCGTACGAGAAGAGCTACGGCGGCGAGGCCGGCGACGACACCGCCGCGGCCGCCCCCGCCGTGCGGGAAGAGCGGGGCGCCGAGGCCGCCGCCGCCGCGACGGCGAATGCGGAGCCGGCCGGCCCGATCCCGACCCGCGACGAGGCCGGCAACTTCTACTCGCCGCTCGTCCGCTCGATCGCCGAGGAGGAGGGCCTCTCGCTCGCCGAGCTCCAGTCGATCCAGGGCTCGGGGACCGGTGGGCGCGTGAGCAAGGACGACGTGATGGCCTACCTCGAAACGCGCGGCGAGGCGCCGGCTCAGCCCACCTCGGCGCCCGCGCCAGAGCCCAAGAGCTACGGGGCCGAGAGCCCGGCTCCGGCGGCCACGCCGCAGGCCCGCCAGGCGCCGGCCAAACCCGCCCAGCAGCCCGCCACGCGCGCGCAGGCGGCCCAGGCCACGGCGACGCCGTCGACCGACACGGCCGGCGAGCGCGTCGAGGTCGTCGAGATGGACCGGATGCGCCAGCTCATCGCCGAGCACATGCGGCGGTCGAAGGACACGAGCGCCCACGTCACTTCTTTCGCCGAGGTCGACGTGACCGGGCTCGTGCGGCACCGCGAGGCCCACAAGGCCGAGTTCCAGAAGCGCGAGGGCGTCAAGCTCACGTACACGCCGTACTTCATCGAGGCGGCCATCGAGCCGCTCCGCGACCACCCGCTCCTCAACGCCTCCGTCGAGGGCACGCGCGTCCTCATCAAGAAGGACTACCACATCGGGATCGCCGTCGCGCTCGGCACGAAGGGCCTCCTGGTGCCGGTCGTCCGCAACGCCGGGCAGCAGAACCTGACCGGCCTCGCCCACAACGTGGCCGACCTCGCCGACCGGGCCCGCTCGAAGAAGCTCCAGCCCGACGAGCTCCAGGGCGGCACGTTCACGATCACCAACGTGGGCAGCCTCGGCAGCCTCATGGGCACGCCCATCATCAACCAGCCGCAGACGGCGATCCTCTCGCCGGGGGCCATCGTCAAGCGGCCGGTCGTGGTGGAGGGGCCCGATGGGTCCGACGTGATCGCCATCCGGCACATGGTCTACATCTCGCTGAGCTACGACCACCGGATCATCGACGGGGCGATGGCGGCCAGCTTCCTGGCGGCCTACCGCCAGCAACTCGAGTCGTACGCCGTCGACACGCCGCTCGCCTAGAGGGGACGGACGTCTGGCGTAGTTTGCGGGTCTGCCCCGCGCCCAATGTCTACGCCTGCCTCGTCTCCGCCCGAGCCCGCCATCCAGGTGGCCGCCCGCCTGCTGGCCGAGGGCCGGCCGGTCGAGGCCGCCCGGCGGCTGGCGGACCTCGTGGCCGAGGCGCCGACCTACGCCGCGGCCCACGTGCTCCGCGCGACGGCGCTCGAGGCGGCCGGCCAGATCGACGACGCGCTCGTGTCGTGGGGCCGCGCG
>JAAXJP010000565.1 GCA_012269805.1 Rubrivirga sp. | reverse complement strand
AAACTCGATCAGCCCGGTCCCGTGGTGGCTCGCGATAAAGTCGATGACCATCTCCGGGAGGTTCTGCTCGCGCCCGAGCTGGACGCCCTCCTTGACGTGCGCCGCGATGACGAGCGCGCTCATCGACGGCTTCAGCTTTTCGTGCGGGTTCTCGCCCGGCTGCTGGTTCTCGATAAAGTACTCCGGCTTGAGCATCTTTCCGATGTCGTGGTACAGCGCGCCGACGCGGGCCCGAAGGGCGTTCGCGCCGACCGCGTCCGCGGCGGCCTCGGCGAGGTTGGCGACCTGGAGCGAGTGGTTAAACGTGCCCGGCGCCTGCATCGAGAGCTTCTTCAACAGCGGCCGGTTCGTGTCGGAGAGCTCGAGGAGCGTCAGGTCCGTCGTCACGCCGAACACCCGCTCCATGCTCCACAGCACAGGTGCCGCGAGGAGGATGAGCGCGGCGTTGACGGCGACGGCGATCACGTCCGCCCAGAAGTCCGACGTGAAGGGGTCGGCGCGGAGGAGCTCGTGGCCGAGCAAGACGAGGACGTAGGCCAGCAGCACGAGGCCGGCCGAGGCGAGGATCTGGCTCCGGTTCTTGACGTCGCGGACCGAGAACACGGCCAGCACGCCCACGATGAGCGTCGCGAACGTGAACGGGAAGTTGTACCCGAAGGTGAGCCCACCGATCGTCGCCAGCGTGAGCGTGGCGAAGCTGCCCACGCGGCTGTCGAACACGATCGTGAGCAGGATCGAGGCCAGCGACACCGGGACCACGTAGATCGCCGCCCCCCACTCGACGGCCCCCGCGATCAGAAACCCGAAGATGACCGCCCCGAGCACGATGCAGGCCAACGTGAACTGGCGGAGGTCGGCGAAGAGGGTCGGTCGGAGGAGGTACGTGTAGAGGAAGAACAGGGCGATGGCCGAGAACACGAGGATGGTCCGCCCGAGGACGGTCACGACCCACGTCTTGTCGCCGCTCCGCTCACGCTGGGCGTACTCGAGCGACTGGAGCATCTGCCACCGCTGCTCCGTGACCTCGTCGTAGCGCCGGATGATGATCTGGTTCTCGCGGACGCGGCCGCGCGTCGGGAGGACCGACCGGAGCGTCTGCTCGCGCAACCGCTCGGTCGCGTCCTCGTCGTACACGAACGACGGCTCGAGCGCCGAGGCGAACAGGGCCGCGCCGATGGCGACCGTGTCGGGCCGCTCGGGGAACGCCGCGAACAGGCTCCGCCGCGCCAGCACCGGCGCCTGGTCAATCCCGACGACGTCCGCGCGCGCGAACGCGGTCTCGCTGCGGGTCTCGATGTCTTGGACGAGCAGCTCCGGCGCCCGGACCGAGTCGATGGGGACGTCGAGGACGCCACGGGGCAGGAGCTCACGAGCGATCCGGCTGGCCTCCCCGAGCAGCAGGTCGTCGAGCGGCGGCCCGCCGCGCTGCCCCGTCGCCACGTCGTAGGCCGAGGCCAGGACGAGCTGCCACTGCCGCGGGCTGAGGCTGAGCGTGAGCGACTCGCGCTGGGCGACGTACTGGACCGAGTCGCGGCGGACGGCCGCGCGGAGCGCGTCGAGGTCGGGCTGCTCGTCGCGGTCGGGGTCGGCCCGGCGCGCCTCGGCGAGCCGCTCGGTCGACTGCCGCCAGTCGACGAAGGCCACGAACGCCGAGTCCAGACGGGCGTCGACGGAGTCGAGCCGGGCGAGTGTCTGGGCGAGCGCGTCGGGCCGATCCCGGAAGATGGGCGCCTCGGAGCGGAGGACCGAGTCGCGGCGGGCCGCGAACGTCGAGTCCGGCAGGCGGATCGAGAAGTCGAACGGCGCGACGACGTCGTCCTGCTGCCACACGTCGCCGGGCTCGGCCGTCCCGTCGTAGACCGTCACGTTGGGGAACGCCAGCAGCGCGAGCGCAGCCAGCACCAGGAACAGGCCGACGCGCGACAGGACCTCCTGCCGCGACATCGACGGCGTCTCGCGCTCGGGGCGGCGGTCCGCGCGGAGGCCCGCCCGCCGGGAGTACCGGCCGGACTTGGGCGAGAGACCGAGGCGCTCGAGAAAGCTCATGGGCCCGTGGGACGCTCCGGGGCCGCATCGGCTCCCGGGTGGCGGAGCGCGAGCGCGCTCCCGAGCACGACGGTCAGCGCGCTCCCGATCACCGGGTAGAGCGGCCAGGCGACGGCGCGCAGGCCCAGCGCCTCTCGCGTCGCGGCCGTCGGCCGCCAGTCGAGCACCCACGAGGCCGTCTCGGTGCTCCACCAGAGCCCGAAGATCACGAGGACCATCGCCACGATCGTCACCACAAACGCGACGACGGCGTCGCTCTGCAGCGCCCGCTGCGACACGAGGCCGAGGGCGAACGCCCCCAGCAGCCCGCCATAGGTGAACCCGGCGATCCCCAGACCCAGTTCGACGACCGGGTTGTCGAGCCCGGTAAACAGCATCGCGAACCCGACGAACACCCCCGCCCAGACGAGCGTGAGCACGCGGCTGAGGGCGAGCGCCTTGTCCGGCGACTCGGGCCGGGCGCCGAACCGCTCGAGGAGGTCCATCAGCGTCGACCCCGCCAGGGCGTTGAGCGACGACGACAGCGTGCTCATGGCGGCCGCCACGATGCCGGCCAGCAAGAGGCCCCGCAGGCCGGCCGGCATCTCGTTGAGGATGTACATCGGGAACACCTCGTCGCCGCGCGTCAGCCCGAGGTCGGCGAGCGGCGCCCCGCCGTAGTGGACCCACAGCATCAGCCCGACGAGCAGGAACAGCGCGAACTGGACGGCGACGAAGATCCCGCTCCAGACCATCGCCTTCTGCCCGTCCGCGAGGTCTCGACAGGCGAGGATCCGCTGGACGATGAGCTGGTCGGTCCCGTGCGAGGCCATCGAGAACACGGCGCCGCCGAGCACGGCGACCGGGAGCGCGTAGGGCGACGTCAGGAGGGCCCCGAGCCCGCCGCCGCCGAGGTCGAGGAGCTGGAGCTTGCCCGCCTCGGCCGCCGCGGCCCACGACCCGGCCATCGGCGAAACCGCGAGGAGCACGATCGCGAGGACGGCCCCGCCCACGTAAATCCCCATCTGGACGACGTCCATCCACACGACGGCCTTCAGCCCGCCGACATAGGTGTAGGCCGCCGTCACGACGCCAATCGCGAGGATCACCGCCGGGTACCCGACCTCGAACCCGGCCGCCCGCGCGACGACCTGGATCGGGATCGCCGTGGCGAACAGCCGGACGCCGTCCGCGAGCAGCCGCGTCACGAGGAACGTGACCGACGCGAGCCCACGCATTCCGTCCCCGAAGCGGTCGCCGAGGAACGCGTAGGCCGTCTGGAGCTCCCCGCGGAAGTACCGAGGCAGGAGCACGTACGCCACGACGACCCGTCCGATGACGTACCCGATCGTGAGCTGGAGGAACGTGAGCGCGCCGCCGTACGCCACGGCCGGCACGCCGATGACGGTCAGCGTGCTCGTCTCGGTCGCGACGACGGAGAAACAAACCGCCCACCACGGGAGGTCGCGCCCGCCGAGAAAGTAGTCCGTCGTCGTGGTCTGCCGCCCGCCGGCCTTCAGGCCGAAGGCGACGACGCCGACGGCGTAGAGCGCGAGGACGACGTGGTCGAGCGGCGTGAGCACGGGCTAGCGGGCAGGGAGGACCGGCGGGTCGAGCCGGTCGAGGAGCCGCCCGAGGGCGACGGCGGCGGTGGCGGCGTCGGGCTCGCCCCGGATCATGAGGTCGTAGAACGCCTCGCGGTCAGGGTGGTGGCGCCCGATGCGGACGGCCGCGGGCGAGGCGCCGGCCAGCAGCGCCGCCCCAAGATCGTCCGGGTCGGCGAGGTTGAGGGCGACGTCGGGCGGCGGCGTCCAGAGCGCGGCGCGGACGGCGGCCGTCGGGAGGCGCCGCCAGTCGCGGTCGTCGTCGCCGAGGATCTTGACGTCGGGGGCGAACGGGCCGGGCGGATCGGCCCGGAGGCTCCCGAGGAGCACCGGGCGGACCTGGCGAGACGGCACCTCGAGCCCCGCGAGGAGGTCCCACGCCGCGCGCTGCCCCTCGGCGTCGTCCGGGAGGAGGACCAGCACGCGACGGTCTGCGAGCGGTGGCAAGGGACGCGCGTGGCGGGCGGCGAGCGCCGAGCGGACGGCGCGCGCCGCGAATCCCTGGCGGACGGCCTCGATCACGACCCGAACAGGTCGCCCTGACCCGCCTCGCCCTCGCCGTGGAGGCCGGTCGGGTCGAATCCGTCCGCAGTCGAGGGCTCCGGCGCCCCCGCCGGAGCCGCCTCGGCGAGGTCGTCGGGGGACTCCGCCGGTTCGTCTCCAGGAATCGGTGCGCCGTCGAGGATGGCACGGAGGCCGTCCTCATCGACCCGGGCAATGCCGAGCTCCTCGGCCTTCGCCAACTTTGAGCCGGCCGCCTCGCCGAAGACCAGGAGGTCCGTCTTTTTCGAGACGCTCCCGGTCACCTTCCCCCCAGCCGCCTCAACGAGCGCCTTGGCCTGTGGGCGCGTGAGCGTCGGGAGCGTGCCCGTGAGAACCACCGTCTTGCCCAGGAGCGGGGCCGACTCATCGATGGCCGTCGCGACGCGCTCGCCGGGAAGGCGAAGCGTGTTGACACCGAGCGCCTTCAAGCGGGCGACGGTCTCCTGGTTCGTCTCGTCCGCGAACCACTCCACGACGCTCTCGGCCACGATCGGCCCGATCCCGTCGATCGCTTCGAGGTCCTCTCCGGAGGCCGCCGCGAGGGCCTCGAGGCTCTCGTGGTGCGCCACGAGGTCGCGAGCGACGGTCTCCCCCACGTGCCGGATGCCCAGCCCGAACAGGAGCCTCGAGAGCGGACGCGCCTTTGAGGCCTCGAGGCCGTCGAGCAGCTTGTCGGCCTTCTTGTCCTGGAAGCCCTCCAGCGCGAGGAGGTCGTCGCGGTCCAACCTGTAGAGGTCCGGAAGGTCCGTGATCAGCTCCACGTCGACGAGGAGGGCGGCCCCCTTCGAGCCGATCCCGTCGACGTCCATCGCGTTGCGGGCGACGAAATGCTCGACCGCGCGTTTGAGCTGGGCCGGACACCCGCCCTCGGTGTGGCGGATGTCGACCTCGCCCTCGGGCCGGGCCACGGGCTGCCCACACACCGGGCACGCCGTCGGGGGCTCGTAGACGGCGTGGTCGCGGCTGGGCTCAGCCGCGACGGGCCCGACGACGGCCGGGATCACGTCGCCGGCCCGCTTGACCACGACGTCGTCGCCGACACGGATGTCCCGGGCGTGGATGTAGTCGGCGTTGTGGAGGGTCGCTTTGGAGACCGTCACGCCGCCGACCTCGACGGGCTCGAGGATCGCGAGCGGCTTGATGACGCCCGTCCGCCCGACGTTGTGCTCGATGTCGAGGAGGCGCGTCGTCGCCTCGCGGGCGGGGAACTTGAAGGCGATGGCCCAGCGAGGCTCCGTCGCCCGAAAACCGAGGACGTCCTGGTAGTCGAGCCGGTCGACCTTGACCACGACCCCGTCGATCTCGTAGTCGAGCGTGTCCCGGTGGTGGGCCCACTCCTCACAAAACGCCACGAGCGCGTCGACGTCGGAGAACGTCCTGCGCTGGGGCCCGGTCGGCACCCCGAGCGTCTCGAGCCAGTCGAGCACGGCCGACTGGCGCCCCGGCACGCCGTCCCCCTCCACCGGCCCGATGCCGTAGGCGTAGAACGCGAGTCCGCGCGACGCGGTCACGGTCGGGTCGAGCTGGCGGAGGCTGCCGACGGCGCCGTTGCGGGGGTTGGCGAGCGGCTTCTCGCCGGCCTCGACGAGCCGCTCGTTGAGCGCCTCGAACGTCGAGCGCGCCATGTAGGCCTCGCCCCGGACCTCGACCGAGGCGGGCGCGCCCGCCCCGAGCCGGAGCGGAATCGCGCGGACCGTCCGGACGTTGGCCGTCACGTCCTCCCCGACGCGGCCGTTGCCGCGCGTCGCGGCGCGCTCGAGAACCCCATCGCGATACGTCAGCGCGAGGGCGAGGCCGTCGATCTTGAGCTCGGCCACGAACGAGGGCCGTTCGCCCTCGGCGAGCACGCCGTCGAGGCCCTTTATCACGCGATCGACCCACGCGCGCAGGTCGCCGGGGTCGAAGGCGTTGCCGAGCGAGAGGAGCGCGACCGGGTGCTCGACCTTCGAGAACGCGTCGAGCGGGGCGCCGCCCACGCGGTGGGTCGGCGAGTCGGGCGTGACGAGGTCGGGGTGGGCCGCCTCGATGGCGCGGAGGGCGTGGAAGAGCCGGTCGTACTGCGTGTCGCCGACGAGGCTGTCGCCGTCGGTGTAGTAGGCGCGGCTGAGGCCCCGGACGACGGGCCGGAGTTCATCGGCCAGCGCGGCGGCCTCGTCCCGACCGAGGGCATCGGGCGCGGAGTCGTCGAGGCGAGCGAGGAGGTCGAGCGAGGAGCCGACGAGGTCCATCTACTCGAACGCGTTCGGGTCCTCGGCCGGCGGCGTGCCACCGGTCGGGGCCGGCGCGGCCGGCGCCGTCGCGAGCGAGTCGAGCAGGCGCTGGCCCGTCTGGCGGTCGATGCGGAGCGGGCGCCCGCTCTGCGGCGTGAAGCGCAGGCCCTGGATCTCGACGGTCGCTTCGGAAAAGTCCTGGCTCGGGTCCTCGCCCCAGAGCACGAGCACGGAGTCCGCCTCGTACGTCTCCGAGTTACCGGCCTCGATCCAGTAGGGCCGCCGGTCGCCGTCGTCGGTCGTCACGCGGAACGACTGGAGCCCGTCGCCGCCGGCCGTGACGACGGCGCGGATCGGGAACTGGAGCTGGGGGCCGCCGGCGGCCGCGCCGGCCCCGACGCCCGCCGAGTCGACCTCAACCGGGGCGTCGTCGGCGTCGGCGGACACGGCGACGGTGTCCGGCTCGTCGACCTCGGCGTCGTCGCCGGCGAAGATGAGGAAGTAGAACGCGAGGCCGAGCGCGACCACGACGAGGCCGAACAGGGCCAGGATCGTCGTCCAGTTCTTGTCGAACGAGCGGCGGGCCGTCGGGACGGCGGGCCGGTTGACGCGGGCCTGGGCGAGCGTCTTGGGCGGCTCCTTAGTGGCCGGCCGGCTCTCGGGCGTCGGCGCCTGGCGGAGGGCCTGGACGGCGGGCGGAGCCGAGGCCGAAGCCGCCTTGCTCGGCGACTCTCGCGGCGGATCGGGCCGGGGCGGGGCCGAAGCCGAGGCGGGCGGACCCGCCTTCGACGGCTCGGATGGGGGCCCCGCCGCCGGCCGCTCGGACTCCGGCTCGGGGGCCCGCTCAGCGCCCGGCTCGTAGTCCGGGTGGAGCGCCCCGCGGTAGCTGCCCGCTTGCCGCTCGCCGTAGGCCGCGACAACCCCACTGGGCGGCAACCCCACGGCCTTGGCGTATGACTGGAGCAGGTTCTTGAGGTAGACCTCCCCGTAGGTCGGGTCGCCCACGAGGTCGCCGTCCTCGAACCGGCGGAGAACGTCGACGGGGATCCGCGTCTGCTGTTGGATGTCACTCAGCGAGAGCCCCTTGGCTTCGCGGGTGGCGCGGAGGTCGGCTTCGAACGATCCGGAGGGCACGGGCGGGGTGGCGGGGCGGACGGAAGGTAGCGATGTCGGCCCCACGTGACGGGCGGCCCTAGGGTTCCCCTCCGGCCCAAACGACGCGGGGCCCCCCGCAGTGTGAGGCGGGCCCCCCCAGGGCGGGGTGGGGGGCTGTTCAACACAGCCCCCCACCCCCCCCCCCGGGGGAGAGGA